>JBDTDY010000273.1:0-2843 GCA_039922835.1 Ornithinibacter sp. | reverse complement strand
TCACGTGGTAGGCGTGCTCGCTCAGCCCGAGGGCGTTGGTCCACACCCGGGGGATGATCAGGCCGATGACGTGCCCGAAGAACACGCCGATCATCCCGAAGTGGAACAGCGGGCTGCCAATGCGCAGCAGCCGGTCCTCGTACAGCTGGGAGGAGCGCGTGGTCCACCCGAACTTGTCGTACTGGTATCGCCAGATGTGGCCGACGACGAAGACGGCCAGGCAGACGTAGGGGAAGATCACCCAGAGAACGGTGCTCATCGCGGGGCTCCTACCGGGATGTCGAGGCCCAGGTCGGTGACCGACCGGGCCGCGGGGCGGGGGTTGAGACGCTCGTCGAGCGCCGGGTCCATGTGCATGTCCGAACCGTAGGGCGAGGTGTCGATGCCGACGTCCTCGCTCGGCGGACCGGCTGCGATGAGGCGGCGCAGGGCCTCCTCGGAGTCACCGTCGAGCTGCGGCAGCGTGGAGCGCAGGGCGTCGATCACCCCGGCCCACCGGGACTCGCGGTGGTGCAGCGCGCGGGCGAGCAGCTCGATGCCGACCCGGTGGTCGTTGAGCAGCCGCCACGCCACGTCGCCGTCGTGCAGCGCCCCGAACTCCAGGAGCACGGGGAGGAAGTCGGGCAGCTCCGCGGCGTCGAGCTCGACCCCTGCTGCGCTGTAGGCCTGCTTGAAGCGCACCAGTGCGACACCGCGCTTGCGGGTGTCCCCGTCGGTGAAGTACGTCAGGTGCAGGGCGCAGCGGCGGGTCACGTCGAAGGTGTCGACGTAGTCCACCTGCAGCTCGCGGAGCGGCGTGCCCTCCAGCACGTCCATGAAGGCCGTGAGGTCGGCCGCGTGGTGTTCCGGCACCTCGGCGAGGGCCACCCGCAGCAGCGGGACCCTGGCCACGAGCTCCTCGGAGGGGTAGTCCAGCAGCAGCGAGACCACCTGCCACACGCTCGCACGGTGCGCCGGGTCGAGCGCGGACCGGCTGCGTCGATCACGTCGCCACTGCATCAGTCACCGTCCTTGGGGAACATCCCGCTGGGCACGCCCTTGCCGTCCCAGTTCAGCAGGTTGACCCTGCCGTGGGTGTCCCCGCCCGACAGGAGCTGGCCGGAGGTCTGTCGCTCCTTGAGCATCTCGAAGTTCTCCGCGGCCACACCGCTGAGCACTCCCGAGCCCTCGCCGAAGATCTCGCCCTGACCGCCGCCGTACTCACTCACGGCGCAGTCGGTCGCAAGCTCCTCGAGGTTGTGGGCCTGCTCGGCGTGGGCCGTGGGGATGACGTAGCGCTCCTCGTACTTCGCGATCGCGAGCAGCCGGAACATCTCGTACATCTCCTCGCCGGTCATGCCCACCGACTCCGGGATCTCCTCGCGCGGATCGCGCCCGAGGTTGATGTCGCGCATGTAGGACCGCATCGCCGCGAGCTTGCGCAGCACCAGGTCGACCGGCTCCACGTCACCGGCGGTGAAGAGGTTCGCGAGGTACTCGACCGGGATGCGCAGGGTGTCGATGGCGTGGAAGAGGTTGTCGTGGTCCTCGGCGTCGTGGCCGGAGTCCTTCAGTGCGTCCGCGACGGGTGAGAGCGGAGGGATGTACCAGACCATCGGCATCGTGCGGTATTCCGGGTGCAGGGGCAGCGCGACCTTGTAGTCCATGATGAGCCGCCGCACCGGGGACTTCTTCGCGGCCTCCACCCAGTCACCGGGGATGCCGGCCGCCTCGGCCGCGCGGGCGACCTCGGGGTCGAAGGGGTCCAGGAAGACGCCGCGCTGGGCCTCGAAGAGGTCGTGGTCGTCCTCGACGGAGGCCGCTTCCAGCACCGCGTCGGCGTCGTAGAGCATGATCCCGATGTAGCGCAGTCGCCCGACGCAGGTCTCCGAGCACACGGTCGGGATGCCGACCTCGATGCGGGGGTAGCAGAAGGTGCACTTCTCGGCCTTGCCGGTCTTGTGGTTGAAGTAGACCTTCTTGTAGGGGCAGCCGGTGATGCACATCCGCCACCCGCGGCAGCGGTCCTGGTCGACCAGGACGATACCGTCCTCCTCGCGCTTGTAGATCGCACCGCTGGGGCACGAGGCGGCGCACGAAGGGTTCAGGCAGTGCTCGCAGATCCGCGGCAGGTAGAACATGAAGGTCTGCTCGAACTCCATCTTCACCTTGTCCTCGATGCCCTTGAGCATCGGGTCCGCGGCGGCGTGCTGGCGGCTGCCGCCGAGGTCGTCGTCCCAGTTGGCCGACCAGGACACGTTCATCGGCTTGCCCGAGATGAGGCTGTGCGGTCGCGCGACGGGGAAGTGTTTCTGGGCGGGCGCGTTCAGGAGCGTGTCGTAGTCGTAGGTCCAGGGCTCGTAGTAGTCCTGGATGCTCGGCATCTTGGGGTTGGAGAAGATCGTCATGAGCTTCTTGAACCGCCCACCCGCCTTGAGCGTGAGCCGGCCGTTGGGCTTGAGCACCCAACCGCCCTGCCACTTCTCCTGGTCCTGGTACCCCCTCGGGTAGCCCAGCCCGGGACGGGTCTCGACGTTGTTGAACCAGACGTACTCGGTGCCGGCGCGGTTGGTCCACGCCTGCTTGCAGGTGACCGAGCAGGTGTGACACCCGATGCACTTGTCGAGGTTCATGACCATCGCCATCTGTGCCATGACGCGCATCAGGAGTCTCCCTCCGGGAGAAGGTCGGGGTCCCCGCGAAGTATCGGAGCGAGGGACGAGTGGAGAACTTCGTGGGGTGACATGTCAGTACTCCACCTTCTGGCTGCGGCGACGGATCATCGTGACCTCGTCACGGTTGTTGCCGGTCGGACCGATGTAGTTGAAGAAGTAGGACAGCTGGGCGTAGCCGCCGATGAGGTG
>JBDTDY010000272.1:0-4384 GCA_039922835.1 Ornithinibacter sp. | reverse complement strand
CCCTCACCGGCGTGGATCGCCTGGAAGTGGTCGATGTAGCCGTCCGGCTCGTTGAAGTTTCCGTCGCCGTCGAAGTCGTAGCGGTCGACCTTGTCGAACTGGGCGAGGTAGGTCTTGATCTCGTCGGAGGACTTCCCGGCTGTGACCTGCTCGGCATACCAGGCACTGGCGGTGTCCTTGATGTAGTTCCAGTAGCCACCGGCCTCGCTCGTTCCGTCACCCTCCACCGGGTTGTGACCGTAGCGCGCCTCGTTGAACGGCACGGTCACCCAGTTGGAGACGTCACCCTTGGCCAAGAAGCGGCCGTTGGACTGCTTGGCGTAGAAGTCCCTGAAGGACTCCCCCGGGCCGAACATCATGTCCACGTAGTGCTGGCGGTTGAAGTCCGCGAGCCAGTAGGTGGAGTTGTCGTCGGTTCGGCTGCCGTCCCACGTGCGGTCCGGCTTCGCGATCTGGTTGTGCACCGGGCCGGCCTCGCCACCGGAAGCGGGGTTCGTTTGGGTGCCGAAGTCGGTGAGGACCGTGAAGATGTCCTCCTCGCGGTTGACCGGGTAGTTGACGAACTTGGACTTCTTCGGCTTGCCGTTGGCGTCCTTGCCCTTGGACTTCACCTCGATCACGCGGTTGCCGTTGATGACCTTGGTGCTGGCCGTGCCGTTGACGAGCTGCTTGACGGCGTCCGCCCGCAGCTCGGCCGCGGCCTCGGCGAGCGGGTTGGGCAGGTTGTCCGAACGGTTGGCCGCCGCAGGGTCGCTGCTGGCGGGTACTCCGCTGCCGGGTGTTGCCTGCGCCTGCATCGGGACGCTCAGGCCGGTGACGACGAGCGCCCCCACGGCCAGACCCGATACGGCGCTCCAGTGGCGCTTCTTCACTGATCCTCCTGGTGTCGGAGCCGATCGTGGCTCCTGTTTGACAGGTGGCCCATCACCGGATCGGTGTGTGCCGTCGACCACCCAAACAGAGGTTCTTGCGTCAAGAACCGGAGGGAACGCATGTTTTTGGTCTGGAATTGGTCATGGGGAGGTAAAGCGGCTGGCCGGCGCCCCACGTGAACCCTGTGTTCACCCGGCTAGGATCCGGTGATGAGCACGCAGCCCAGCGCCCCGGAAGGCACCGCCCCCTACGGCACGGGAGCGCAGGCGGCACCACAGCGCCGCATCCGGGTGCCCCACCTCCAGCAGATGAAGGAGCGGGGCGAGAAGTGGGTGATGCTCACGGCCTACGACATGTACACCGCCGAGATCTTCGACGAGGCCGGCATCCCCGCCCTGCTCGTCGGTGACTCCGCGGGCAACAACGTCTACGGCTTCGAGACCACGGTGCCGGTGACGGTCGACCACCTCGTGCCCCTCGTGCGGGCCGTGACGAGCAGCGCCAAGCGGGCCATGGTGGTTGCCGACCTTCCCTTCGGCTCCTACCAGGCGAGCCCTCAACAGGCGCTGGCCACCGCGACCCGGTTCATGAAGGAGGGCCTGGCTCACGCCGTCAAGCTCGAGGGTGGCAAGGCGATGGTGCCCGAGGTCGAGCTCCTCGTGCGCGCCGGCATCCCGGTCATGGGCCACATCGGCTTCACCCCCCAGAGCGAGCACGTGCTCGGTGGCTACAAGGTGCAGGGTCGCGGCGAGGGAGCAGACAAGCTGCTCGAGGACGCGCTGGCCCTCGAGGCCGCCGGCTGTTTCGCCGTCGTCATGGAGATGGTGCCCGCTCCGGCCGCAGCGCGCGTCACGGAAGCGCTTCGCATCCCCACGATCGGCATCGGCGCCGGCCCCGACTGCGACGCCCAGGTGCTCGTCTGGCAGGACATGGCCGGCCTGCGCGGGGGCCGGGCGCCGCGCTTCGTGAAGAAGTACGCGGACCTGCGCACCGACCTCCGGGGCGCGGCCGAGGCGTATGCCGCGGACGTCGCCGCAGGCACGTTCCCCGCGGCCGAACACTCCTTCGAGGCGTGACCGGGGAACCGGCACAGGATCCAGGACCCCGCACCGCCATGTGGCCCGCGACCCCCAACCGCACCCCCTCCGGACCGCCGACCCGGTGGTCCGCCCTGCAGTCCGGGCGGGAGGCGGCTCGCGCCTATCGCCAGCGCTTCCTGGACCTCGAGGCCGGCGGCGACGACATCCACGGCGAGGCCCGGTTCGTCACCGAGCTCGCGCCGCCGCCCTCACGCATCCTCGACGCCGGGTGCGGCTTCGGCCGAGTGGCGAGCAAGCTGACCCGACTCGGCCACGTGGCGATCGGTGTCGACGCGGACCCCGACCTCATCGCGTTGGCGCACGAGGACAACGACACCCGCTTCGTCGTGGCCGACCTCGCAACGCTGGACCTGCGCTTCGAGCAGGAGTTCCACGTCGTGCTCCTCGCGGGCAACGTCGTCCCGTTCCTCGCTGACGGCACGCTCCCCGCGGTGCTGGGCCGGCTCGCGTCCCACCTCGCGCCTGGCGGCAGCCTCGTTGCCGGGTTCGGGTTGGGCGGGCCCTCCCTGCCGGACCTCGCGGCCAGGGTGGGCCTGACGATGTACGACCGCATCGCCGCCGCCAACGGGCTCTCGTTCATCGCCCGCTACTCCACGTGGGATCGGGCCCCCTTCGGCCCGAACGACGACTATGCCGTCTCGGTGCACCGCCTGAACACCGGCTGAGCGTGCTGAGCCGGAACCCCGGGCGCGGGCCTCAGTCCTCGCTGCGGCCCTCCTCCCAGGCCTTGTCCTCGGCGTCCCAGTTCTCGGTGCGCTCCCGCGCACTCTCCAGAGCACAAGAAGCCGCGTCGTGCGTGTCGTAGGGGCCCATGACCGTGGCGCTCTGGCTTCGGGTCTCGTCGGTCTCCACCGTGCCGGTGTCGACGTTGAACCAGTAGTGCATCGGAGTTCTCCTTCGTCGAGGCGGGGTGCCTAGACTCCACCGTATGCCGACGACCTACGCAACCGTGGCTCCCGGCGCGGTGTCCGCTCGGCGCCACGTGCCGCCGAGCATCCCCCGCCCCGAATACGTCGACCGACCGGGGCCGGCACAGTTCACCGGCTCCGAGGTCAAGGACGAGGAGACCATCGCGAAGATGCGGGTGGCTGGTCGCGTCGCCGCCGATGCGATGGCCGCGGCTGCTGCGGTCATCGCCCCGGGCGTCACCACCGAGGAGATCGACCGGGTCGGACACGACTACCTCATGGACCATCACGCCTACCCCTCGACGTTGGGCTACAAGGGTTTTCCCAAGTCACTGTGCACCTCGGTGAACGAGGTGATCTGCCACGGCATCCCCGACAGCCGGCCCCTCGAGGACGGCGACATCGTCAACATCGACATCACCGCGTTCCTCGACGGGGTGCACGGCGACACCGATGCCACCTACCTCGTCGGTGACGTCGACGAGGAGTCCCGGCTGCTCGTGGAGCGCACCCACGAGGCGATGATGCGCGGCATCCGGGCCGCCGTGCCCGGCCGCCAGGTCAATGTCATCGGTCGCGTCATCGAGAGCTATGCGCGCCGGTTCGGCTACGGCGTGGTGCGTGACTTCACCGGTCACGGCATCGGCTCCGCCTTCCACAGTGGCCTGGTGATCCCGCACTATGACTCGGCCCCAGCCCACAGCACGGTGATCGAGGCCGGCATGACCTTCACGGTCGAGCCGATGCTCAACCTCGGCAGCGCCGACTGGGAGATGTGGGATGACGGCTGGACCGTCGTCACCCGCGACCGCAGCCGGTCGGCGCAGTTCGAGCACACCATCCTCGTGACCGAGACCGGTCCGCAGATCCTCACCCTGGGAGAGAACGCATGAGCATCGCACGCCCACTGGGCATCGACGTCGGCGGCAGCGGCATCAAGGGCGCGCCGGTCAACCTCGACACCGGGGAGTTCAGACAGGAGCGGCTGCGCATCGACACCCCCAAGAAGTCGACCCCGGAGGCGGTCTGCGACGTCATCGCCCAGATCGTCGAGCACTTCGACGAGGTGCACGACGGCTCACCGATCGGCGTGACGATCCCCGGCGTGGTGCAGCACGGGATCGTCAAGACCGCGGCCAACATCGACAAGGGCTGGGTCGACTGCGAGATCGAGAAGCTCCTCGAGGACCGGCTCCAGCACGACGTGGTCGTCGTCAACGACGCCGACGCGGCAGGCGTGGCCGAGCTGCACTACGGAGCGGCGAAGGGCCAGCACGGCCTGGTCGTCCTGACCACCCTGGGCACCGGCATCGGGACCGCACTCATCCACGACGGGGTGTTGATCCCCAACAGCGAGCTCGGGCACCTCGAGATCGGTGGGGTCGATGCCGAGACCGTGACGGCCAGCTCCGCCAAGACGCGCGAGGACCTGAGCTACGAGGACTGGGCTCCCCGGCTGCAGCGCTACTACAGCCACCTCGAGGACCTCATCTGGCCGGACCT
>JBDTDY010000271.1:0-7447 GCA_039922835.1 Ornithinibacter sp. | reverse complement strand
GGTCCGTGTCGCTGCGCCCTGGACGAACCGCGGTGCCGGGCGGCGGTGGCCCCAAGAGAGGCGCCAAGGACCATCGGCGTCAGAGCGAGCAGACCGTGGATGCCGCGGCCGACCACGAGGCCGATCGCGCCGTAGGTACTGGCGTGCGGACCTCCGGCGGTCAGGCCGACGGTGCCCAGGCGAGCGAGTTCGAAGACGATGACGAAGAGCACGGGGGCCAGAAGCATCGCCCACCTGGAGCGTAGGGCGAGCCCGGCGACGCCGCCGAGGAGCAGGCCGACCACCATCGCGGTAAGTGCCTGCGCGGTCGTGACCGGGCCTCGCGGGGTCCACCAGGCGGCGAGCAGGCCCCAGCTGGTGAGTGATCCCGCAGCGAGGAGGAGTTGGCTGCGGGGTGGACTCGCCGACGATATCGAGCGATTCGGGGATGGCTCGGGGGCCGGGTTGGTGTGGGTTGCTCGGGTCGTGTCGTGGAAGGTCATGAGGACACCTCGGCGGTCTCGGGTTCGACGTCGGCGACGGCGGTCGCCACGGTGGGGAGGGATGTCGACGGTGGCTGGGGGCACGTCAGGGCCCGTGCGGCCGTGCCCGGACCGACGACCACGGCCTCGGCGTCGCGGGGTCGGGCATGGCGAACAGCCAGGAGGATCAGTGCCGCAGCTGCGCCAAGGAGCGTCACTCCCAGCCAGAGAACCGCGTTGGCCAGCGGAACCAGGAGGCCACCCTTGGCCCCCACCGCAGGCCGCGGGCCGGCAGCACGAAAAGGCATCTGATGACCAAGGCGGTCACGCGACGAGTCGTCATGAGGCGTTTTATGAGGTGTCGGCGTCATCGACGTCTCCTGGCACGCTCACGGCCATGATGGCAACCGCGGCACCGACTCCCATGAAGAGGGCCTGCAGCGGATGGAAGCCCAGCCACGCCCACTCCACGGCTTCGAAGAGGATCAAGCCGGAGCCGGCGAACACTGACATCTCCCGACTCCAGGCCAGCCTCCACCGCTGCGACGTGCCCGCCGCGAGGTACCCGACTCCCACGAGCCCGGCCAACAGGAGACCGGGCCGCTGCCAGTCGGTGAACGGCGTGCCATCAAGGACGCGAACCGGCAGCCCCAGCAGGGAGCCGTCGGGGCGCAACGCCAGCAAGCCGCCACAAACCAGTGCCGAGGCCCCAGTGGTCAGCTCGACTCCCACCAGGACGCGGTGTCGTCGGTCGGTGCGCTCAGGGGGCCCGCTTCCGGTGGGGACCCGAGTCAGTCGCTGGGTGGTGGGCTCGGTCATGAGTTCAGCATCACCCGCAGCGGATGCCGCAGGCAGAGGCGAACGTCCCGACCGTGGTGTTCTCAGGTGCCCGGACGTCACGGCTCATGAGCCGTGACCCGCGAACGTTGTCGGGACCTTCGGCCCTGGTCGAGTCCGTCCCGTCGCGACAGGGTTGCCTCGCCAGCACGGCGCAGTCAGCGGCGGGCGGCGCCAGTTCGGGAGAGCCATCATGAGCACCCTCAGCCGCTCGCAGGTCGACAAGGATCGCGACGCCAACCACCAGCCGGAGACGAGCACCAGCACCCGGACCACTAGTTCGCGTGCCCTGCGCTACCTCTTGGGCGCACTGCGGCTCAGCCTCGGCTGGGTCTTCCTCTGGGCGTTCCTGGACAAGCT
The DNA here is from genome assembly GCA_039922835.1 of Ornithinibacter sp. Lineage (GTDB taxonomy): Bacteria > Actinomycetota > Actinomycetes > Actinomycetales > Dermatophilaceae > Fodinibacter. Next base: position 5,789 of record JBDTDY010000271.1, on the reverse strand, counting down.
CTTCGGGCTGGGCCACGAGACACCCAGCAAGGGCGCTTGGCTCAACGGAGGGTCCCCGACCAAGGGATTCCTGGGCAACGCCACCTCCGGACCACTGGCCGACTTCTACCAGAGCTTCGCCGGCGCCGTCTGGGCCGACTGGCTGTTCATGGTCGGGCTGTTCGCTATCGGTGTGGCCCTGATGGCCGGTGTGGCGATGCGCTTCGCCGCCGCGGCCGGTGCCCTGCTCCTGGTCCTGATGTGGACCGCGGTCCTCCCCCCGGCGAACAACCCCTTCATGGACGACCACCTCATCTACGCGATGACGCTGGTGGCCTTGGCGCTGCTCGGCGCCGGGCACTTCCTTGGCTTGGGCCGTCAGTGGGAGCAACTCCCCATCGTGCGCCGATACGCCTTCCTGCGCTGACCTGCTCCATGCCGATCCACCCCGCTCCGCGGGACCCTCGTCGAGAGGCACCGAACCGCCGCTCCGACGTCGTCGCGGGCCTCGTGCACGATGGTCACTCGGCGCTGGTCGCCGAGGCCGCCGTGCACGAGGCCGCGCTGCGCGGAAGCCGCGTGCGGTTCCTCCAAGTGCTCCCGCGTGGCCTCACCGAGGAGGACCACGCCGGCGTCGAGGCGGCCCTGTTCAAGATCGCCCTCGACGCGCTGCGTTCCTCCCCGCACCTCGCCTGCACCTTCGAATCCGTGGTGGGCACCCCACACACGGCCTTGGTCACAGAGACCCGCCATGCGGCGCTCCTGGTCCTCGGCCCGGATGCGCCGGACGCGAAGGTCCGGGTTGCGGACCACTGCACGGAACACTGTGAGTGCGATGTCCTCGTCGTCGCAGGCGCAGCGTCGTCGCCCTCATTGGCCCCTTCCACGACGTAGGATCCAAGGGTGGAAGGCCCGCACGGTCCAACTGCTCAAGATCAGGGTTGGCCAAGCACGGACGCGCTCGACCTGGACGACCTGCTGGATGAGCTCCGCAGTCGCGCTCAGGCCTCCAGCCAATCCCAACAACGCCTCAGCGCACTCCTGGACGCGGTCATGGCCATCACCACGGGGCTGGACCTGCCAGAGGTCCTGACCCGGATCGTGGCCTGCGCCTGCGACCTGGTCGACGCGACCTACGGCGCCTTGGGGGTGCTCGGACCGGACGGCGAGCACCTCGTCGAGTTCGTCACCCACGGCTTGTCCGCCACGCAGAGGGACGCCATCGGCGCCCTTCCCCGGGGTCATGGCGTACTGGGCCTGCTGATCAGCGACCCACGACCGCTGCGGTTGGACACCTTGGCCGACCACCCTGCGTCGTACGGGTTCCCGCCGCACCACCCCGCGATGGGCAGCTTCATGGGGACCCCGGTGCGGATCCGTCATCAGGTCTTCGGCAACCTCTACCTCACCGAGAAAATCGGCGCCGCGAGCTTCACCGACGAGGACGAGGCCATCGTGGTCGCGCTGGCCGCGGCCGCGGGGATCGCGATCGAGAATGCTCGGCTCTACGAGCGAACGATCCGTCAGCGGCAGTGGATGGAGGCGACCGGCAAGGTCAGCCAGATGCTCTTGGAGGGCCGCGACGAGGCGTCCGCGATGGGCTACCTGGCCGGCCAGGCTCGCATCCTGTCCGGAGCCGAGCTGACAGTCGTAGCCCTTCAGGACGACGACGCCGACCTCGTCATCCAGGCAGTGGATGCCGGTCACTCCGGGGAGCCGCAGCCGGGCGCGTCGCCGCCGGGGCTGGGCACGGTGCTCGAGGACGCACGCTGGGGCCATCTGCTCGCCGGGCGGACCCCGCTCCTGGTGCTGACCCGAGCCGGCGACCCCGCTGATGCCAACCTTGCCGCGATCATCCGCGGACTCGTACCGGTGGAGACTCATGGCCCCACGGCCCTGCTGCCGATCAACATCGGCGCCGACTCGATCGGGGTACTGGCCGTCGCCTGGGCTCCGGACGCCGAGCCGATCGTCAGCCACGTGATGGAGCTCCTCGTGCCGCTGACCCACCAGGTGGCCCTGGCGTTGGTGGCGGCGCGAAACCAGCACGCCCGCGCCCAGGTGGCTCTCCTGGAGGATCGCGACCGGATCGCCCGGGACATGCACGACCACGTCATCCAGCGCCTTTTCGCCACGGGGCTGTCCCTGCAGGCCACCTCACGGGTCGCGGTCTCCGCCACCGTCCGGACGCGCCTCAACGACGCGGTCGAGGCACTCGACGACGCCATCAAGGACATCCGGCACACGATCTTCGAGCTGCACCGGGAGAACGCCCCCACCGACCTGCGACGAGAGCTCGAGGACCTGCTGGATGCAGCTCAGGACAGCTTGGGGTTCGTCCCGCAGCTGAGCGTCGAGGGAGAGTTGACCTCACTCACCGTCGAGCTCGAAGCGGACCTCGTCGCGGTGGTCCGCGAGGCCCTCGCCAACGTCTCGCGCCACGCCCGCGGCTCCAGTGTCCAGGTCTCGGTGGTCGTTGCCGAGACCCTGACGATCACTGTGGCTGACGACGGGATCGGCACTGACCCCCGGGCAACGAGCAGTGGCTTGGCCAACCTGAGAGCACGCGCCGAGCGGCACCGTGGTCTCCTCCGGGTGGAGCCGAACACCCCCCATGGCACGGTCCTGACCTGGGAGACGGGTAGCCCGCAGGAGGAGGGGCCCGACTGAGCGACAGGCACAGCGCCACCCGACCCCGTCGGGACCGCCGTCGTCTCAGGACCATCGGCACTGGTGCTCGCCGTCCGTCATCGGCATCGTGGATGAGGAGACAACGAGCGCCTCGTGGTCTGACGGACGAGCGTGCACCATCTCCTCGAGATCAAGGAAGGTCCACATGCAGCAAGCCGGGAACGCAACGACTCGCGTCTTCCTCGTGGATGACCACGAGATCGTGCGACGAGGCCTTCGCGAGTTGCTCGAGACGGTCGCGGAGTTCGAGGTCGTGGGCGAGGCCGGGACCGCAGCCGAGGCAAGGGCTCGCATCCCCGCAGCGCGACCGGACGTGGCCATCTTCGATGCCCGCCTCCCTGATGGATCAGGCATCGACGTCTGCCGGGAGATCCGTTCCACCTACCCGTCGACCAAGGCACTCATCCTCACCTCCTTCGACGACGAGCGGGCCCTCTCCAGCGCGATCCTGGCGGGAGCCGCCGGGTACCTGCTCAAGGACATCAAGGGGAACGGCCTGATCGAAGCCATCCGCGCGGTCGCCCGTGGTCAGCAGCTGCTGAGCCGCGACGATGTCGAGCGGGCCCGACGCGCCTGGGCCCGCAAGACCCAGGCAGACCCCAGGCTCCAGCGGCTCTCACCGCAGGAACAGCGAGTGCTGGACCACATCGCCCAAGGACTGACGAACCGGGAGATCGGCGTCGCCCTCTCGCTTGCCGAGAAAACGGTGAAGAACTACGTCACCGCGGTGCTGGGCAAGCTCGGCGTGGAGAGCCGGACGCAGGCTGCGGTGTTTGCCGCCACTCACCCGGCGACCCCGAAGGATCCCCGACCCCGCTGAGCAGCGACCCTCGCCCCCGTCGGACGGTTCGCCGTCCAGGGGCGTGAACCACTGCTGCGTCTTGGGCCGCCAAGTCCCCAACCCCTGATTCGTGCGGATGGTCAGGGAGCGGGACCTTCGGCACTACGAGCCGGAGCCGCGACAGCACAGGCTTTGAGCATGACAGTGCAACGGACCCTGCCCCGTACCTCCCTGCCACCAGAGGGCGGGGCCGAACAGAAGCGGTCCGGTGCCGGCGACTCCGCGCACTCGGGGCGCGGTGGAGGAGGCTGCGCTGCGCGGGTGGAGCACGCGAGCAAGACCTATGGCACCGGAGGAACGACCCTGAGGGCACTCGATGACGTGAGTGTGAGCTTCGGAAGCGGAGAGTTCACCGCCATCATGGGCCCTTCCGGTTCCGGCAAGTCGACGCTCATGCACTGCCTGGCGGGATTGGACACGTTGACGTCCGGTCAGGCGTTCATCGGCGACACCGACCTGGCGTCCTTGTCGGACCGGGAGCGGACCATCTTGCGCAGGGACCGGCTGGGCTTCGTCTTCCAGTCCTTCAACCTCCTCCCCGTTCTCAGCGCCGAGGAGAACATCACCCTTCCCCTTGACCTGGCCGGACGGGAGGTGGACGAGGAGTGGCTCGCAACGCTGGTCTCCACGCTCCACCTCCAGGACCGCCTGAACCACCGACCGTCCGAACTCTCCGGCGGCCAGCAGCAGCGCGTGGCGATCGGACGGGCACTGGTCTCCCGCCCCGAGGTGGTGCTGGCCGACGAGCCCACCGGTGCCCTCGACACGACGTCGAGCGCTGAACTCCTGACGTTCTTGCGATCGACGGTGCATGACCTCGGCCAGACCGTCGTCATGGTCACCCACGACCCCTCGTGCGCGGCCTACGCAGACCGCATCATCTTCCTCGTCGACGGCGCCGTGGCCGAGGTCATGGACGCCCCGACCCGCTCTGCTGTGCTCGCGACGATGGACCGGCTGGGCGGCTGACGTGCTCACATTGTCTCTTCGCAACCTCCTGGTGCACAAGCTGCGCCTGCTGCTGACCATCGCCACGGTCGCGGTCGGAGTCGCTTTCGTGTCAGGGACCTTCGTCCTCTCCGACACGATGAACCGGGCTTTCGACGAGCTCTACAGCGGCCTCAGCGCAGGCACGGATGTGGCGGTGCGCTCAGAGTCCGCCTTCCTCGAGGCCACCAGCGCGGGCCAGGAGCGGCGGCCGCTCGATCAGAGCCTCGTCACCGCGGTGAGCAAGGTCCCGGGGGTGGCTGTCGCCGAGGGGACGGTGACCGGTTTTGCGATCATCCTGGACAAGAACGGAACTCCCATCCAGCCAGGTGGCGCGCCGACCCTCGGTGCCAATGTGGACGCCGAAGCACAGCTCAACAGTGGATTCACCTTCCGCGACGGCCGCGCCCCGCGCGCGGCGGAAGAAGTCGTCCTGGACGCGCAGTCCGCCGCGAAGGCCGACTACCACGTCGGGGACCGGGTCGACGTCGTCCTCGAGGGCGGCAAGAAGACGTTCCGGGTGGTGGGCATCCTGGGCTTCGGGAAGAGCGACAGCCTTGCCGGGGCCACGCTGGCTGGCTTTGACACCAGGACTGCGCAACAGGTGCTCGGCAAGGCCGGCCTGTTCGATGAGATCGATGTCCGGGCCGAAGACGGGGTCTCCCCGGCGACGCTGCGCACCGACATCGCTGCCACCCTGCCCTCCGGCACGGAGGCCGTGACCGGGGAGCAGTTGGCAGCCGAGAGCTCGGCCGCCGTCCGTGACGGCATGGGCGCCTTCACCCAGATCCTCCTCGGCTTCGCCGGGGTCTCCCTCCTGGTCGGCTCGTTCGTCATCTGGAACACCTTCAACATCTTGGTTGCGCAACGGCGACGCGAAGTTGCCCTGCTGCGAGCAGTGGGTGGTACCCGCCGACAGGTCCTCGGCGGGGTGCTGGGCGAGGCAGCCTTGGTCGGTCTGCTCGCCTCCGGGGTCGGCCTGCTGTCCGGTGTCGGGCTGGCCGCGGGGATCCGTGCACTGTTGAAGCTCATCGGCATCGAGATCCCCTCAACGGCGGTGGCGCTCGAACCGCGCACCGTCATCGCGGCTCTCGCGGTAGGGCTCGGGGTCACACTGGTGGCGGCTTTCGCTCCGGCGTGGGCCGCCACCCGCGTGGCTCCCATGGAGGCCCTGCGCGACGCGACCTTGGCGACCGGTTCGGTCAGCGGCACCCGTCGGCGCGCGGGGTGGGTCGTCACGGGAGCCGGCATCGCGGGATTGGTCGTCTGTGCCGTGCTCGGCAACCTGGTG
>JBDTDY010000270.1:0-10596 GCA_039922835.1 Ornithinibacter sp. | reverse complement strand
CTCGGCGAGGTCCAGGCGTCGGAACTGCCGCAGGAGAAGGGCGATCAGGCGCCCCCATTCCCCTCGCACGGTGTCCGCGAGAACCTCCTCCGGGATCACCTCGGGGGCTGGCCCTCCGGCTCGTCGCCGACCTCCATGTCGCGCAGTTCGATCAGCTCCCCGCGAGACGCGAACTCGGTGCAGACCCGCACGAGGTCGGCCCGGTCGTCGCTGTCGAGCAGGTAGAACCCGACGACCTGTTCGACGGTCTCGGTGAACGGTCCGTCGGTGACGAGGGCGCCTCCGGACCCGTCCGGTCTCATCGACAGCGCCTCCGCCGAGGGCGTGAGCGGGCCTGCTGCGACGATCCGGTGGCCACCCGCTGCCAGGTCGCGGTGGAACTGCTCGTGGGAGCGCATCCCCTTCTCGTGCTCCTCGGTGGGCAGCTGGGCCCACTGCTCCTCCGGCGCCGGGAGCAGCACGAGGTGTCGGCTCATGCGGGGCGGTCCTGCGGCTGCACGGTGCGGCGCACCTCGATGCCGTCCCCCAGGGCGGCGATGATCTGGCAGCAGTCGAGGAGGTCCTCGAGGTCCCCGGACTCCACCAGGTAGAAGCCACCGACCTGTTCGGCCGTCTCGGCGAAGGGCCCCTGCGTGACGGCTCCCCCTCCGCCGGGGATACGGCACGCCTCGGTGCTCGCGTGCAGCTCGGCACCACCCGTGATCCGGTGGCCCCGCTTGGTGAGCTCCTCGCTGAAGCGCGTGTAGTCGGCATACCCCGCGGTGCGCTGCTCGGTGTCCATGGTGGTCCACCACCGGTCGGCGTCACCGACGATGAGGACGGCGTACTCGGTCATGACATGTCTCCTTCGGTCCGGGTCGCTCGGGTGCGACCTCACCCCCATGACGTGCGGGCGGGACGGCATTCGACAGGTCTACCGGACTTTCTGCCCGAAGGCGTGCCGTCGCACCCACGCATGCATGGCGACCGCACCAGCGGCGCCGGCATTGATCGACCGGGTCGAGCCGAACTGCTCGATGTGCACGACGGCCGAGCATGCCGCCCGAGCGCCGTCGCTCAGGCCCGGACCCTCCTGACCGAAGAGCAGCACGCACTCTCGTGGGAGGTCGAAGGTCTCCAGCGGCACCGAGCCGGGCAGGTTGTCGACGCCGATGACCGGGATGCCGTTGCCGTCGGCACTCGCGGTCGCAGCCCACGCCACGAGGTCGTCGACGGTGTCGTGGTGGTGCTCGTGCTGGTAGCGGTCGGTGACCATCGCACCGCGCCTGTTCCAACGGCGTCTCCCCACGATGTGGAACGCGGCGGCGTTGAAGGCGTTGGCGGTGCGGATCACCGAACCGATGTTGAAGTCGTGGCCCCAGTTCTCCACGGCGACGTGGAACGGGTGCCGGGTGGTGTCCAGGTCCGCGACGACGGCCTCGGTGCGCCAGTAGCGGTACCGGTCGATCACGTTGCGCCGGTCACCGTCGCGCAGCAGGTCGCGGTCCCAGTGCTCGCCCTCCGGCCACGGACCGACCCAGGGCCCCACCCCCACCACGGGGGTGGCGGACGGCTCGGACTGCTCCGGATCCGGTCTCATGACTGGATGCGGGAGAGGAACTGTCGGGTGCGCTGCTCGCGGGGTGCACCGAGCACGTCCTGAGGGGGGCCCTCCTCGAGGATCACACCCCCGTCGAGGAAGCAGACCGTGTCGGCGACCTGTCGCGCGAAGCCCATCTCGTGGGTGTTGAGGATCATCGTCATGCCCTCGTCCTTCAGCGCCCGCAGGAGGTCCAGCACCTCACCGACGAGCTCGGGGTCCAGCGCCGAGGTGACCTCGTCGAGCAGCATCACGCTCGGGTTGTTGACGAGCGCCCGGGCGATGGCGACCCGCTGCTGCTGTCCCCCCGACAGGTCATCGGGCCTGGCCTCGGCCTTCTCGGGCAGGCCCACCCGCTCGAGCATCGCCATGGCGCGTTCCTCCGCGAGCTTGCGCGGCATCTCGTGCACCCGCACCGGGGCCAGGGTGATGTTGTCCAGGACGCTGAGGTGCGGGAAGAGGTTGTAGGCCTGGAAGACGATGCCCATCCGCGAGCGCACCTCGTCCGCGTCGACCCGCGGGTCGGTGATGTCCTCCTCCGCCAGCACGATGCGTCCGTCGTCGATGACCTCCAGCAGGTTGACACAGCGCAGGAGGGTGGACTTCCCGGACCCGCTGGCCCCGATGAGGACGACGCACTGCCCCCGCTCGATCGTGAGGTTGACGTCACGCAGGACGACGTTGCTGCCGAAGGACTTCCGGACGTGCTGCAGGCTCAGCAGGCTCACGACTGCTCCCGGTGAGACATCCTCGACGCGTGGGTGCTGTGGGGTGACGGGGGATCAATCACAGGTTTCCCGTCGCACCGTGGCCGCCCTGCCGCCTGGCCACCCAGTCGGTGGCTCGCGCCATGGGGATCGTCAGGCAGACGAAGAGCGCCCCCGCGACGACGTACGGGGTGAAGTTGAAGTCGCGGGCGGTCTCGATCTGGGCCGCGCGGATCGCATCGATCACGCCGAGGACGGCGATCAGACCTGAGTCCTTCTGCAGCGAGACGAGGTCGTTCATCAGCGGTGGCACCACGCGGCGCACCGACTGGGGCAGCACGACGTGCCGGAGGGTCTGGCCGTAGGTCAGCCCCAGCGACCGGGCAGCGGCGCGTTGGCTCGGGTGGATGGACTCGATGCCGGCCCGGAACACCTCGGCGACGTAGGCGGAGTACGACAGCACGAGGGCGGTCCCTCCCCAGAACACCGCTGAGTTGGGCAGTCCGGACAGCCGCAGTGCCGGGGCCCCGAAACCCAGCAGGAACAGCACGAGGAGCAGCGGCAGGCCGCGGAACAGATCGACGTAGGCCGTGGCGAACAGCCGGAGCGGGAAGGCCACCGGCCCCCGGATGGTGCGCATGATGGCCAGCGTCAGCCCGAGCAGCGCGATGAGCACCGCACACACGAGCATGACCCGGATGTTCAGCCAGAGACCCTCGAGCACCGCCGGAAACGCGTCGACGGCCTTGTCCCAGCTGAAGAACGTCTCGCGCACCCGGGGCCACCCCGGGGAGGTGACGACGAGCAGCACGATCACCGCGAGCAGGACGAGCGTCGAGCTCGCCGCGACGACACCGGAGCGCCTCGTCCGGGAGCGGCGGTAGGCCGATCGCTCCTGCTCCAGGGCACTGGGCTCCCAGCCGTCGTCGATCCCTGAGGGGGTCATCGAGGAGGAAGGGCCCAGCGGCTCCGGTGCCATGGCTCGCGCTACTTCAGCTCAGGGGCGCCCTGGGTGGAGAGCCACTGGGCGACGAGGGCGTCGATCGTGCCGTCCGCACGCAGGGAGTCCACCGCAGCGGTGACACAGCCGGTGAGCGGGCTGCCCTTGTCGAGGACCGCACCGAACTGCTCGGGAGTGCTGCCGATGGCCGGCAGCTGCCCGACGATGGCCCCGTCGTCGAGCTGCGCGGCCACGGAGTAGAACGCGGTGGGGAGGTCGAGGACGATCCCGTCGATCTGCTTGTTCTGCAGGGCCTGGACCGCGAGGTCGTTGGTGTCGAACACCGCGACCTTCTCGGTCGGCTTGATCTGGTCGGTGGCCGCCGTGTAGGAGGTGGTGCCCACCTGGGCGCCGAGCTTGGCGTCCTTGAGCTCCGCGACCGTGGTCTTGCCGTCGATCGGGCTGCCCTTGTAGGTCACGACGGCCTGACGCACGTCGTAGTAGCCCGACGAGAAGTCGACGGCGTTCTTGCGCTCGTCGCTGATCGACACCTGGTTGAGGTCGACGTCGAAGGACTTCTCCCCCGGCGCGATGACGGTGTTGAAGGGCGCGACCACCCAGGTCACGGCGGTCTTCTCGAAACCGAGCGCGTCGGCGATGGCGTAGCCGACGGCCGACTCGTAGCCCTGGCCGTTGCTCGGGTCGTCGTCGACGAACCAGGGCTCGTATGCCGGCTTGTCGGTGGCGATGGTCAGGGTGCCCTTGGTGCGGGTCTTGAGGACATCGGGGGTGCAGTTCGCCAGGGCGTCGCCGGAGGCTCCGGTGGCGGTGCCGGCGGTGCTCGCGGCCGGGGTCGCGGTGTCGTCGGTGGGCGTGCCACAGGCGGTGACCGCCAGGAGTGCGACGCCGGGGAGGGCCAGGGTGAGGAGCCTGCGGGCGGGTGTGGTCGGCATCGTGCGCTGATCCTTCGGAGGCGGTGGCGTCTCTCGCCTCGGGGCGACGGGAGCGGAAGCGACAAATGTAGCGTCGCCCACCCCACGGCTCGGACGCCGTCCGAGAAGCGGGAGGGCTCCTGGGGCACTGGCCCCGACTCGCCGACCCGCTGCGTGGAGTCCGGCGCCGCTCAGGGGCTGCTCAGGCCCCACGGCATACGCTGTGCCCGTGATGCATTCCCTCGGCCCCGACTGGATGGACCCGCAGACCCTCCTCGAGCAGTTCGGCTCGCAGTTCTTCTGGGTCAGCGTCGCGATCGTCTTCGTCGAGTGCGGCCTCCTCTTCCCCATCCTTCCCGGCGACTCGCTGCTCTTCGCGGTGGGCCTGTTCATCGCCGGTGGCGAGGTCGGCGTCAACATCGTCGTGGCGTGCCTCGTGCTGAGTGCCGCTGCGTTCCTGGGCAACGTCGTCGGCTACGAGATCGGCCGGGCGATCGGCGCGCCCCTCTACGAGCGCGAGGGCCGCTTCATCAAGAAGAAGTACTTCGACGACACCCACGCCTTCTTCGACCGCCACGGGGCCAAGGCCCTCGTGCTGGGCCGGTTCGTCCCGATCGTGCGCACGTTCATCACGGTCGTCGCCGGCGTGAGTCGCATGGATCGCCGGCACTTCTTCGTCTGGAGCGGCGTCGGCGCCGTGCTCTGGGCCACGGGGGTGACCCTGCTGGGCTACTTCCTCGGCGGGGTGGACCTCATCAAGAACAACCTGGAGATCGCTGCGCTCGTCATCGTCGGCTTCTCCGTGCTGCCGATGGTCATCGAGTTCCTCCGGCACCGCAGCGCCTCCCGCACCGTGATCGCCGAGGCCGACGAGGTCATCGACGACGTGCGTGACGGCAGGCTCTGACCTCAGCCGCTGAGGTCGATCAGGCCGAGCCGGTATGCCGCGGTGACCGCTGCCGTGCGGTCGGTCACCCCGAGCTTGGCGAAGGCCCGCACCAGGTGGGTCTTGACCGTCGCCTCGCCGATGAACAGCACCGTCCCCACCTCCGCGTTCGAGCGCCCCGTGGCGACCAGTTGCAGCACCTCCACCTCCCGGGCGGTCAGGTCCGGCGCGATCGGCGCGCGCAGCCGTTCCGCCAGGCGGGCTGCGACGGGCGGCGCGAGCACGGTCTCCCCTCGTGAGGCACGACGGATGGCATCGGCGAGCACGACCGTGGGTGCGTCCTTGAGCAGGTAGCCCCGCGCCCCTGCCTCGACCGCTCGGATGATGTCGGCGTCGGTGTCGTAGGTCGTCAGCACCAGCACCTGCGGCGCATCGGGGAGGGCCACGATCCGAGCCGTGGCCTCCGCGCCGTCCATGACCGGCATCCGAAGGTCCATCAGGACCACGTCCGGGGCGAGGGCGGGAACCAGCGCGATCGCCTCCGCGCCGTGGGCGGCCTCACCGACGACCTCGAAGTCGGCCTCCTCCCCGAGCATCGCCACCATGCCCGCCCGCACCACTGGGTGGTCGTCGACGACCAGGAGGCGGATCACCGCGGCACCTCCAGCCGCAGCGTCGTGCCACCGCCGGGTCTGCTGTCGACCAGCACGGTGCCTCCGACCTCGGCCGCACGGGACTGCAGGCCGTCGAGCCCGAATCCCACTCGAGCCACCCCCGTGTCGAATCCGGTGCCGTCGTCGCACACCGTGAGCACGACCCGCTCGGCGCCGTAGAGGAGAGCGAGGTCCACGCTCGTGGCGTCGGCGTGACGACGCACGTTCGAGAGCGCCTCCTGCGCGGTGCGCAGGATGACGACCTCGGCGGTTCCCCCCAACGGCTCCGGTTCGCCCTCGACCCGCACCTCGGCGCGCAGGCCGATCTCGTGGCTCATCGCCGCACCCAGTCGTTCCAGCGCCTCGACGAGGGTGCGGGACTGGAGGTGCCCCGGCGTCAGCTCGGCCACGATCAGGCGGGCCTCGGCGAGGTTGTCCACGGCGGTGCGCTCGACGAGGTCGAGCCGCTCCCGCGCAGCGGTGGTGTCACCGCGCGCGAGCGCGGCGTCGGCAGCGCGGGTCAGGGTGATGACGGAGGTGAACCCCTGGGCGAGGGTGTCGTGGATCTCGCGGGAGATCCGCTCACGCTCGTCCTGCACCCCGCGATCGCGCTCCACCGACGCCAACGCGGCCTGCGTGGCTCGCAACTCATCGATGGTCTCGGCTCGTGACTCAGCCTCGCCGACGATCCGGTTGATGAACAACCCCAACGACAGCGACAGCCCGATCGAGATGATCCCGCCGACGAAGACCTGAGTCAGCTGGTCGGCTGCGTAGTTCGACTGGGCCCACCGCACCTGCTGGAAGGCCACGACCACGACGAACGTCGCGGCAGCCGCCGCACGGGTCGGGAGCATCGCCCAGAGCTGTGGAAAGAGTGCGAAGAACAGGATCCAGGTCTCGGTCCCCTCGTCCAGCACCTGGATCGCGAGGAGGGCGCCCCACGAGAGGAGGTGGTAGGCGACTGCCCACCCAACGCCCTGTTGCACCAGCGCGCGCCGACCCAGCACGGCATACGCGACCGCCATCAGGAGGAGGAGCGCGACGGGGCGGACCCATCCGCGCGGGCCCGGCTCGAGCAGGGTGACGACGAGGGCCGCACCCCACACCACGGCGTAGACGGCGTGCCAGAACGGCTGCTGGCGCGCCCACATGCCCTGGAACTCCTCCTGCGAGGTTCGCTGGGTGCTCACGCGCTCCATCATCGCGCCCACGGCTCAGGTCGTGCCGCGCTGGAACCACTTGAACGTGGTGATGCACAGGAGCAGACCCGCGACGCCCCACGCGAGCAGGATGACTGCCGTCCTGCCGGTCTCCCAGGATCCCGCCATCTCCGTCGAGGCCATGTCGGCGGGGAAGAACACCGAGCGCATTCCTTGCGCGATCCACTTCAGGGGGAAGATCGCCGCGACCTGCTGGAGCCACGGGGGGATGTCGGTGAAGGCGATGTAGACACCGGAGATGAACTGCAGCACGAGCAGGGGCCCGATGACCACCGCGCCGATGGATCGTGACGTCGCCATCGAGGAGTAGGCGATTCCCAGCACGGTGCCGCTGAACACCCCCAGCACGAACACCACGACGAACACGCCCCACCGCTCGGGTGAGCCCGGGAGGTTCACCCCGAAGAACACCCGCGCGACGAGGAGGAGCAGCACCGTCTGCAGGATCGAGGTGATGCCGACGAGCCCCACCTTGCCCAGGAAGTAGGTGACGGCGGGCATGGGGGTGGCGCGCAGCCGCTTCAGGCTGCCGTCGTCCCGCTCCGTGGCGACCGACAGCGCCATGGTCTGGAAGCTGGTGAGCAGGACTCCCGCAGAGAGCATTCCAGGGAGGAAGAACAGACCGGCCGTCATTCCACCGGAGTCGGCCCCCTCGAACTGTTTCCCGAAGATCACCGCGAACAGGGTGAGCAGGAGGATCGGGAAGAGGAAGGAGAAGAACACCGACTCCTTCTCCCGGGAGTACATCTTCAGCTCCAGGACGGTGCGGTCCCACCCGAGGGCGACGGCGTTCATGCGGGGACCTCTTCGGACTGGTCGGTGAGGTGCGGGGCGATGAGAGCGAGGTAGGTGTCCTCGAGGGAGGGTCTGCTCACGGTGAGCTCGTGCACCTCGCCACCGGGCGTCCGCGCAGCGATCCGGGCGACGTCGGCGGTCGGGGTTGCGGTGCGCAGCGTGTGCCGCTCGCCGTCCTCGACCCAGGTCACGGTGGCCTCCTGATCCGCTCGACCCCCCAGGGCTGCGGGGGTGTCCAGGGTGAGGAGCCGGCCTCCGGCGATGATGCCCACCCTGTCGGCCAGCGCCTCCGCCTCGTCGAGGTAGTGGGTGGTGAGGACGATGGTGGTGCCACCCGTGGCGAAGCCGCGGATGAGGTCCCAGAAGTCGCGACGTGCCTGCGGGTCGAACCCGGTCGTCGGCTCGTCGAGAAACAGCAGCTCCGGGTCACCGATGATGCCCAGACCCACGTCAAGGCGGCGGCGCTGGCCACCGCTGAGCCCGACGATGCGATCGTTCGCCTTGTCGGACAGCCCGACTGCCTCGATGACCTCGTCGACGTCACGCGGGCGGGAGTAGACCTTCGCGGTGCTCACGATGGCCTCACGCGTGGTGATCAGGTCCAGCCCACCGGAGGTCTGTAGGACGATCCCGATCCGGTTCCGCCACGACCGAGGTGCCCCCTGCGGGTCGGTGCCGAGCACGCTCACCGTGCCGGCGTCGCGGTGGCGGAAGCCCTCGAGGATCTCGACCGTGGTGGTCTTGCCGGCCCCGTTGGGGCCGAGGAGGGCGAAGACCTCACCCTCGCGGATGTCGAGGTCGAGACCGTCGACAGCGCGGTGGTCGCCGTAGCGCTTGCTCAGCCCCCTGATCGTGATCGCGTCGCTCATGGGTCCAGCGTCCCGGATCTCACCCGGGAGCGGCAGAGCCGGGCGGTGGACGCGCCGTCCACCGTCCGGTTGACCACCTCCACCCGTCCGCCGCGCTCGCTCGCTCGCCCGCCCTCAAACCCGCGGAGTCAGGAGCACTCCGCGATGTCCGGGCCGTGCCCGCTCAGGAGCCCGCGGGGTCGTCCTGAATCCGCGATGAAGGCGGGGGGGATGCCGGGGGGCCGGCGGCGGAGGCCGGGTCACCGGCATACCCGCTGGGCGGCGGGATGACGGCATCGCGCTGGCCGAAGTCGACCCTGGGCGCCTCTCGCTGCTCGCCCGCGGCCTCGAAGTACTCTGCGCGGTCGATGCTGAAGAGGTTCGCGATGATGTTGGAGGGCACCGTCTCGACCTTGGTGTTGAGGTCGCGCACGGTCGCGTTGTAGTAGCGGCGCGCCGAGGCGATGCGATCCTCGGTGGAGGTCAGCTCCGCCTGCAGCGCCATGAAGTTCTGGTTGGCCTTCAGGTCGGGGTAGGCCTCGGAGAGCGCGATGAGGCGACCGAGTGCCTGGCTGAGGATGTTCTCGCTCTCGGCCTGCTGCCCCGGTGACTGACCCGGTGCCATCGCGGCGCCACGGGCGCTGACGACGTCCTCGAGGGTTCCGCGCTCGTGGGCCGCGTAACCCTTCACGGTCTCGACGAGGTTGCCGATGAGGTCGTGCCTTCTCGTGAGCTCGACATCGATCTGACGCCAGGCCTCCTGGACGAGGTTGCGCAGCTTGATCAGGCCGTTGTAGGTGCCGACGGCCCACGCCACGAGGGCGAGGAGCACGACGGCGATGATGATGACGATGACGATCACGGGGCCTCCTGGCAGCTGACGTTTGGTCTAACCCTAGGCGTTTGGGCGTGTGTCCTGCATCACATCCTCGCTAGGGTTGGGGGGCCCAGCAGCATCCCCCGACCGATAAGGCCCGTCATGGACACCATCGTCGTCGGCGTTGACAACAGCGAAGCCTCAACTCGTGCAGTCGAGTTCGCTATTGCCCGCGCTCAAGTCAACCAGTGGAAGATCGTGCTCGCTCACGTCATCCCGTGGTCGCCGTTCTCCTTCCAGACCCCGAACGAGAACGAGCACCGATCCCGGGAGAAGAAACGCGAGATCGCTGCCGCCAACGAACAGATCCTCGACCCGATGGCCGCGATCGCGGAGAAGGGTGGGGTGCCTTTCGATGAGGTCGTCCGCCACGGCAAGCCATCGGAAACCCTGTTGGAGCTCAGTGACGAGGTGAAGGCGGTCCACATCATCGTCGGCCGCACGGGTGACTCGGGCCTCCGGGAGGCTGTCTTCGGCAGCGTCGCGAGCAGGCTCGCGCAACAGGCCAACGTGCCGGTCACGGTGGTGCCCTGATGAACCCCGTAGACATCTTCACCAGCATCTCCGACTGGATCACCAGCGTCGTCTTCTTCTCCGTCGACATCGGTGACACCAGCCTCCCGCTCATCGTCGTGTGGCTGGTCGTCGCGGGCGCCTTCTTCACCGTGTGGCTCGGTTTCATGCAGGTCCGCGGCCCCAAGCTCGCGATCAACCTCGTGCGCGGCAAGTACTCCGATCCCGAGGACGCCGGTGAGGTCTCGCACTTCCAGGCTCTCGCCACCGCCGTCTCGGGCACCGTCGGCCTCGGCAACATCGCCGGTGTCGCGGTGGCCATCTCGCTCGGCGGGCCGGGCGCGACCTTCTGGATGATCCTGGCCGGCCTCCTCGGCATGGCGACCAAGATGGCGGAGTGCACCCTCGGGGTGAAGTACCGCACCTATCGCGAGGACGGGTCCGTCTCCGGCGGACCCATGTACTACCTCCGAGACGGCCTCGCAGAGCGCGGCATGGGCGGTCTGGGCAAGGTCCTGGCCGTGGTCTTCTCGATCTGCATGATCGGTGGCGCCGTCGGCGGCGGGAACATGTTCCAGTCCAACCAGGCCACCGCTCAGATCATCTCGGTCACCGGCGGCGAGGACAGCTTCTTCGCCGACGC
>JBDTDY010000269.1:0-3340 GCA_039922835.1 Ornithinibacter sp. | reverse complement strand
ACGACTCGATCAGCCGAGCTCTCGGCGCAGGTCGGTGAGCAGGTCCGGGATGCCGTCGCCGCGGCCGGCCGCGTAGGCGTCCCACACGAGCACCGCCAGCTGGTCGAGCACCACGGCAGGCCCCAGGTCGGCCACCACCAAACCCTCCCCCTCCCCCTCGACTTCTTGCGATCCAGCCACGCCCTGGGGCCCTGACGTGGCGCCCGAGCGTGGCTGTGGCGCAATAAGTCGAGGTGTGGGGTGGGCGGTGAGGCGGGCGAGCGTGGCCAGCGCGGCGCGCAGCAGCGGCATCCGCCCCTGTGCCCGGGCCAGCGAAAGCTCCCCCCAGCGGCGGGCGAGACGGTCGAGCTCCACGCGTGCTCGGGGGTCGAGCAGGTCCGGAGACGACACCGCCGGGGCAGGTGATCCTGCCCCGGCGGTGTCGTGCGTCGCGTCTTCGGTCACTGCCTCAGGCGGGCGAAGAGGCGGAGGAACTCGATGTACAGCCACACCAGGGTGACGATGAGGCCGTGGGCGAGGAGCCAGGCGTAGGGACGCGGGGCGCCCATCGCGATGGCTCGCTCGATCGAGTCGAAGTCGAGCGCGAGCGTGAACGACGCGAGGCCCACGGCAAAGACAGAGATGCCGATGCCGAGCAACCCTGACCCGCCGATTCCGAACTGGGTGTTGGTGGCGATGGCGTAGACGAAGTTGACGACGGCGAAGATCGCGTAGCCGAAGAGCATCATCGTCATGATCCGGCGGAACTTCGCCGTCACCTTGATCAGCCCGAACTTGTAGGCGAGGAACATGCCGATGAAGGTGGCGAGCGTGGCCATGATCGCCTGCGCGACGATGCCCTGGAAAGCAGGTGTGTTGGGCGCGTTGAAGTAGAGCGAGAAGAACTGGCTGACGGCACCGACGAAGAGGCCCTCGACCACGGCGTAGCCGAGGATCAGCGGCACGCTGAGGGTCTTCTTGAAGGCGATGACCAAACCCAGCACGAGCGTGCCGATCATCCCCCCCACCCAAACCATCATCCCGAGGCTCTGGTTCGCGGCTGACACGAACCAGCCAACGGTCGCCATCACCAGGACGATCGAGAACAGTCCGAGCGTCTTCATGACGACGTCGTCCATCGTCACCCGGTCGGTCTGCACGGGGCCGGCGGACGGACGGCTGTAGAGATCCTGCAGCTGCTGGGCGGTCATCCCTGCCGTCGCGGCCTGCGAAGCACTCGTCGCGTTCATCTGCTGGCCGCCCGGGCCGCCGAACCCGGCATAGCCGGACTGTGCGTCCTTCTCGAGCCGGTTGAATGCCGGGTTGTTGTTGGCCATCGTTCCTCCAGATGGTCATGGGCGGTGGCGGTCACCGCAGTTGTCACAAGAGTAGACGCGCAGACGGCCTCCCGTGTTCCCGCCACGGCCGTCGACCTCCCCCGGTGGGGGTGGCGCGCCCCCGACGGGACCCACCCACCTCACTGCGTTCGGAAACCTCCCGAATCCCCCCTGTGGCGCTGGCGCGCCCCCGACGGGATTCGAACCCGCACCTGTGGCGATTTTAAGTCGCCTGCCTCTGCCAGTTGGGCCACGGGGGCCCAGCCACTGTATGTCGTTCCCCCGTCCCTGCGAGCGACTCAACTCGCCCTCTGCCGCTGGCGATGCACCACGACCGCACCAACCGAACACAGGATCAACGTCGTGGCAAGGGTGACCACTCCGCCCTCCATCCTCGCGCTCCCGCCGCTGACCCATTCTGGTCCGGTGATCGTGGTCCGCAGCCAGTGCAGGTCCTCGCCGAGAGCGACCTGGCCCAAGACCATGCCGCCGGCGAGGTTCCAGAGGAAGTGCGCGACGATCGGGAGCCAGAGGCCACCGCTGGCGATCAGCAGGAGGGCCAGGAACAAGCCTGCGGCCAGGACGTTCAGGGTGGCGAGCGGGCCTTCACTCAGCGCGCCGCCGTGCACTGCGGTGAACATCACGGTGGTCACCACCACCGCAGCGAGGGTGCCGTGTCGTCCCCGCAGGTAGGAAAACAGGTATCCGTGCACCAGGAGCTCCTGCGTGCAGGTGTTGGCGAACAGGGCCGCGGCGTAGACCACGAACAGGGGTACCGGGTTGGCGCCGGTCACGCTCAGGAACCCCCCGCTCCAGAGCGTGAGCGTCACCGTCCCGACCCAGAGCAGACCCACGACCACGCCCGTCACCGAGTCGCGCCACGGGTGGGTCGTCAGGCTGAACCCAACTCGTCCCTTGTCGATGAGCACCACGAACGCGCAGGTCACCACCATCGTCAAGGTCAGAGGCGCTGCCTCCCAGTACAGGCGGAGCAACGACGGGTGGCCGACCAGAACGGCCGGCTCCTCCCAAGCCGCCACCGGGACGATCGCGACCACGAGCCACACGCTGAGGAAGAGCACCACCCTGCCTGTCGATCTGGCCAGCCGGACGAGGCGCCGACTCACCTCTCGATCTCCGACCCACCGGTTCCGGCCATCCCCTTCTCACCCCCCGGAGCTCGTCGGTGTCGGCGTTGCAGAAGGAGCTGTCGTGGGGGTCGTCGACGGGGAGGGGCCGGCGGTCGAGGTGGCGTCCGGCGCTGGGGTGGCACCGTCACCGGGCAGCCTCGTCGCACCCGGGACCATGGGCAACGGTGAGACGGATTCCGGAGGGGTCCAGCCGTTTCCGGCATCCGCCCACGGGTCCTGATCCCCGAGCACCAGCGGGAAGACATCGGTCGCGACGTCCGGGGTGCCGTCCGGGCGCAGCGGGACGTCCTGGCCACCGAGGAGGTCCCGATCGACGAACAGGCCCTGGCCCTGCTCGTCGAAGACCCTCGCCCCCTCAACCCGGTTGCCCTGTGCGTCGTAGACGTAGAGGTTCTGCACCTGGCTGCCGTTGACCGCGAGCCCCGGGACGTCGAAGGACTCGCCCCCTCCTCCACCCCCTGCACTCGAGGACACCGCAACGATGAAGGCCGGGAGCACCATCACCGCCGCGAAGGTGTTGGCCGTCGCCACCAGTCCGCGGGCCCCTGCGGTGCGAGTGACGCCCACCGAGCGGCGGCCCCACCAGAAGGACAACCCGGCGCCGAATGGGAGGAGGAGCCAGGAGGACGTCCCGAGAAGGAGCACCACCACCCACCCCAGCACCGCACCACGGGCCAGCCACCACACCGGGCGGAGGTCTCCCAGCCACGGGAACCGAGTCAACAGCCTGTCGCCGACATCGCGCGTCCACGATCCGAGCCCGCTCACCCCACGGCCGCGACCCATGCCGTCGACCGGCGCGGCACTCGGGGTGAGGCCGGCAGCGGACCGCAGCTCAGCGGCATACGACTCCGGCTGGCCCAGCAGGTCGCC
>JBDTDY010000268.1:0-2724 GCA_039922835.1 Ornithinibacter sp. | reverse complement strand
GCCGCTGCTGCAGCACGACTTCGTCGAGCGACCCCGCTTCGGACCCAGTGAACAGCCCGCTCTGCCGCACCTCCTCGTCGTCGTCGATGGCGGTCACGTCCCGCCCGACAACCCGCTGATCACGCCCGAGGGCGTGCTCGGTGTCACCGTGCTCGACCTCCCCGAGCAGTGGGGGGAGCTCGTCTCCACCTCCACGCTGCGGTTGGCGGTCGGCACCGTGCTCGACCGCGGTCCGCGTGCGGGCACCGTCCCCCTCGAGGTGATCAGCCTGGCTCGCGGAACCGCACTCGGGACCGCCGACCAGATCTCCACGGTGCGGGCCGAGGCCGCGGCACGTCGCCTCGCGCCGCGGTATGCCGGTGACGAGCCCGAGGTGCGCGACGCCCTCACCGCCTCGACCGAGCTGGTCGACCTCCTCGGCATGGGGGACCCTCGCGACTTCGACCCCGAGGCGGCGTGGCGTCCTCGCCTCCAGCGGGACCGTCTCCGGGTGCCCCTCGGCGTGGACGAGGCGGGAGCAGTCGTCGCGCTGGACATCAAGGAGTCGGCGCAGCAGGGGATGGGGCCGCACGGTCTGGTCATCGGGGCAACCGGCTCGGGGAAGTCCGAGCTGTTGCGCACCCTGGTGCTGGCCCTGTCGATGACGCACTCGCCCGAGGCCCTCAACTTCGTGCTCGTCGACTTCAAGGGCGGCGCCACGTTCGCGGGCATGGCCGACCTGCCCCACGTGTCCGCGGTCATCACCAACCTCGGCCAGGAGCTCACCCTCGTGGAGCGCATGCAGGACGCGCTGCAGGGTGAGATGACCAGGCGCCAGGAGCTGCTGCGCTCGGCGGGCAACTTCTCGAACGTCACCGACTACGAGAAGGCTCGCGCCCAGGGCGCCGACCTGGAGCCGTTGCCCGCGCTGCTCATCGTCGCCGACGAGTTCTCCGAACTGCTCAGCGCCAAGCCCGAGTTCGCCGACCTCTTCGTGGCGATCGGGCGACTGGGCCGGTCACTGTCCATGCACCTGCTGCTCTCTTCGCAGCGGCTGGACGAGGGGCGGCTGCGCGGCCTGGAGTCACACCTGTCCTACCGGATCGGGCTGCGCACCTTCTCGGCAGCGGAGTCCCGCACCGTCATCGGCGTCCCCGATGCCTACGAGCTCCCTCCGGTTCCCGGTCTGGGCTACCTCAAGCCCGACCAGACCACCCTGACCAAGTTCAAGGCGGCCTACGTCTCGGGGCCACCGCGCACCCGCCGCCGCCGTGCCGTCGCGGGCGAGGGCTCGGGCCCCACGTCCTCCGCCGAGATCCTCCCCTACACCCTGGCGCCGGTGGTCGCCGGTCGGCGTGGGCCGCAACAGCCTGCGGCCGGGCCCGCGGAGCCGGAGGAGACCCGGGCCGTGTTCGACATCGCGGTCTCGCGGATGAAGGGCCATGGTCGACCCGCCCACCAGGTGTGGCTCCCGCCGCTCGACGTGCCGAGCTCGATGGACGAGCTGCTGGGTGACCTGGCGCCCGACCCGGAGCTCGGCCTGGTCAGCCATCGCTGGCGCGAGAAGGGCTCCTACGTGCTGCCCGTCGGCATCGTGGACCGACCGCTGGAGCAGCGCCGCGAGCTCTACGTGCTCCGGCTCGGCGGGGCAGCGGGTCACGTGGCCGTGGTCGGTGGCCCGCGCTCCGGACGCAGCACGATGGCGCGCACGATCGTGGCGGCGATCGCGCTCACGACGACCCCGCTCGAGAGCCAGATCTACGTCCTCGACTTCGGCGGCGGCACGTTCACCCCCTTGGCGAAGCTGGCGCACGTGGCGGGGGTGGCCAACCGCAGCGAGCCCGAGGTGGTGCGCCGGCTCGTCGCCGAGCTCAGGGGCATCGTCGACGCCCGGGAGACCTACTTCCGCGACCACGGGATCGACTCGATCGAGACCTACCGTCGGCGGCGTGCGACGGGGCTTGTCGACGACGGCTACGGCGACGTGTTCCTCGTGGTCGACGGATGGCCCACCATCCGGGCCGAGTTCGACGAGCTCGAGGCGCAGATCCAGGAGCTCGCCGGGCGCGGCCTGACCTTCGGGGTGCACGTGGTGGTCACGAGCTCGCGGTGGATGGACTTCCGCAACCAGATCCGCGACGTGCTCGGCACCCGCGTCGAGCTGCGACTGGGCGACCCCACCGACTCCGAGGTCGACCGCCGGATGGCGGCGAGCGTGCCGAAGTCCCGACCCGGCCGCGGGCTGACGATGACCCGGCACCACTTCCTCGGCGGCGTGCCGCGGGTCGACGGCAGCGGCAGCGTCGACGACCTCGGCGACGGCGTGGAGGATCTCGTCGCACGCGTGGAGGCCGCGTGGACCGGCCCCCGTGGCCCCAAGCTGCGACTCCTTCCCGAGAGGGTCACCCTCGACGCGGTGCGCGAGCTCGCCGGCCCGCAGGACCGCAGGCTGCTGCTGGGCCTGGACGAGGCGTCGCTCGCGCCCATCGGCCTGAACCTGCTCGAGGAGCCGCACCTCTACCTCTTCGGTGATGCCGACAGCGGCAAGTCGGCTTTCCTGCGCGCCTACGCTCACGAGGTCGCCCGGCTGCACCGACCAGACCGGGCGAAGCTCTTCGTCGTGGACTACCGGCGGGCCCTGCTCGGGGAGCTGCCCGAGGAGCACCTGGGTGAGTACCTCACGACCGAGGAGCAGGCGAGCTCCGCGGTCGAGGGGATCGTGGAGTTCCTGCGCACCCGCCTACC
>JBDTDY010000267.1:0-2715 GCA_039922835.1 Ornithinibacter sp. | reverse complement strand
GAGGGCGCGTCGGCGATGTCGACGGCGGCACGCACCGCCAAGGACACCTGGTGCCCGTCGCGCGGGGCCGCGAGGTGCAGACCGGGCACGACGCCGCTGATCGTCATGTCCCACATGCCGTGGTGGGAGGCCCCGTCGGGGCCGGTGACGCCAGAGCGGTCGAGCACGACGGTCACACCCGCCTTGTGCAGCGCACAGTCCATGAGGAGCTGGTCGAAGGCACGGTTGAGGAACGTCGCGTAGACCGCCACGACCGGGTGCAGGCCGGTGAACGAGAGCCCGGCCGCCATGGTCATCGCGTGCTGCTCGGCGATGCCGACGTCGAAGGTGCGCTCGGGGTAGGAGTCAGCAAAACCCTTCAGGCCGACCGGGATCATCATCGCGGCGGTGATCGCGACGATGTCGGCGCGCTCGGCGCCCAGCTCGACCATGGTGTCGCTGAACTCGTCGGTCCAGCTGCGCCCCGCGATCTCCAGGGGTAGCCCGGTCTCGGGGTTGATGACACCCACGGCGTGGAACTGGTCGGCCTCGTCGGTGAGGGCCGGGTCGTAACCACGCCCTTTCTGGGTGATGACGTGTACGAGCACCGGGCCGCCGAAGGCCCGAGCCTTGCGCAGCGCCGCCTCGATGGCCTGCTCGTCGTGCCCGTCGACGGGGCCGACGTACTTCAGGCCGAGGTCCTCGAAGAGACCCTGCGGGGCAAGGATGTCCTTGATCCCCTTCTTCACCCCGTGCAGCGTCTCGTACATCGCGTCCCCGATGACCGGGGTGCGGGCCAGCGCGCTCTTGCCCCAGTCCAGGACCCGCTCGTAGTCACGGGTCGTGCGCAGGGTGGCCAGGTGGGTGGCCAGGCCCCCGCGGGTCGGGGCGTAGGAGCGTTCGTTGTCGTTGACGACGATGACGAGCGGGAGATCGGGCTCGGCCGCGATGTTGTTCAGGGCCTCCCAGGCCATGCCGCCGGTGAGCGCACCATCGCCGATGACCGCCACGGTGTGCCGGTCGAGCTCGCCGCGCACGACGCGTCCGGCAGCGATGCCGTGGGCCCAGGACAACGAGGTCGACGCGTGCGAGTTCTCGACGACGTCGTGCTCGGACTCGGCCCGACTCGGGTAGCCGGAGAGCCCACCCTGGGTGCGCAGTCCGGTGAAGTCCTGGCGTCCGGTGAGCAGCTTGTGCACGTAGGACTGGTGGCCGGTGTCGAACACCACCGCATCCTTGGGGCTGTCGAAGACGCGGTGGATGGCGATCGTCAGCTCGACCACCCCGAGGTTGGGCCCGAGATGCCCTCCGGTGCGCGAGACCTGCTCGACGAGGAAGGTGCGGATCTCCTCTGCGAGGACGGGGAGGTCCTCGACGGGCACGGACGAGAGGTCGTCCGGCCCCCCGATGCGCTCGAGCACGGTCACCGCTGCCCACCTCCTGGTCTCCTGGCATGAACCCCACGAGTCTAGGCGGTTGGCCCCCCGCAGGCCGCACCCTTCGACGTGGCGCTCACCACCGCCCGGGGGCATGGGGCCTCACAGGTGGGGCACGAACTCCAGGCCGCGCAGGGCGTCGAGCAGGAGGCCGGCCGCGCGCCGGGCACTGAGCAACCGCACCCCCTCGCACTCGAGGTCGGCGAGCACCTGGGCCACCCCCTCGGGACCGATGTCCTCGACCAGCTCGACCCGCACCTCGCGGTAGGCCGAACGCATCGCCTCGATCTGTGCGTCGAGGTGGCGCACCGTCAACCACCCCAGCGCCACGGGGTGACGCCGCCACCCGGCATACAGCCGGTAGTCGGCCGGGCAGTGGTCCAGGAGCCACGCGCTCGCGCGATGGTCCCATCCCCGCTCCCCCGGCGGAGGCACGCCGGGGGGCCACCCGGCCGGGCCCCCGCCACTGGAACCACCCCCGGAGGTCGACCGGTGACTGGCCGGGGAGCCCGGGGTCGCCGCGCGCACGGGAGGCCCACCCGGCGCAAGAGAGTCGAACATGCGTTCGATGATACGACGCGAACCACCTGATGGACCAGTCCTCGCAGCAGCCGGGCGGGGCCCTCAGCCGATGAGGATGCCGGCGATGGCCGCGCTCATGAGGTTGGCGAGGGTGGCTGCCCCGATGGCCCGCATCCCGAGCTGCGCGATCTCGCTGCGACGCTCCGGGGCCAACCCCCCGAGCCCACCCAGCAGGATCGCGAGGGACCCGAGGTTGGCGAAACCGGTCAGGGCGAAGGTGACGATCGTGCGCGTCTTCTCGCTGAAATCCCCCGCCACCGGGCCGAAGTTGGAGAACGCCACGAACTCGTTGACGACCGTCTTCTGCCCGACGAAGCTGCCGGCGCCGACCGCCTCCGACCACGGGACCCCGATGACGAACATGACCGGCGCGAAGATCCAGCCGAGGATCTGTTCGAAGGTGAGGTCCTCGGCCCCGAACCACCCGCCGACAGTGCCGACCCCCAGGTTGACCAGGGCGATGAGGGAGATGAAGGCCAACAACATGGCGCCGATGTTGAGCGCCAGCTTCAGTCCCTCGGCCGCACCGGCAGCAGCGGCGTCGATGACGTTGACGTGCTCGCTCTCGTCGTCATCGTCGGCGTCGTCGGCGATGCCGCCGCCGCCCTGCTCCGCGTCGGCCTCGAGCTGTCGAGCAGGCGCCCCGCTCACCACCGCGTGATCTGCGCCCTGACCGTCTCCCTCGGCGCCGGCCCCCGCTTCGACGGAGGCCGAGACG
>JBDTDY010000266.1:0-3013 GCA_039922835.1 Ornithinibacter sp. | reverse complement strand
GTATCCAATATCTCAGGAGAGCAGATGGAACACGCACCCTTCGCGGTTACCCTGCGCGAGGCTACCAACAGCAGGAGCGTCGACAGGGTGGTCGACTGCTTCGCCGACGACTACGTCAACCAGACCCCGGCCCACCCCGGGCGGGGGTTCACCGGCAAGGACCAGGTGCGTCGGAACTGGGCTCAGATCTTCGCCGGCGTCCCGGACCACACCGCTACCCTCATCGCATCAGCACAAGACGGAGACACGGTCTGGACCGAGTGGGAGATGCGGGGCACCCGCGCCGACGGTGCAGAACACCGGATGTGCGGAGCGATCGTCTTCACCGTGCACGACGGCCTCGCGTCCGCTGCGCGGTTCTACCTAGAGCCCGTCGATGACCCCGGCAGCAAAGGCGTTGACGCGGACACGGCCGTACGACGGATCTTGTCCTGATGTTCTTGGTGGCCGGCGGCACCGGGCGGCTGGGTTCGCGCGTCGTAGACCTGCTCGAGAAGCGCGGAGCGACGGTGCACGCCCTTAGTCGGCACGCCGACGGCGACCTGCGCGACATAGCCGATCAGGCCCTGGCAGGAGTCTCGGTGGTCGTCTCCTGCGTGACGGGCTTCCCGCGACAGGCACCAAAGGATGTGGACCGGGACGGCAACCTCGCGCTCATCGACGCGGCTTCACGCGCCGGCGCCGACGTGGTTCTGGTCTCGGTACTCGGCGCCTCTCCCAACAGCCCCATGGAGCTGTTCAGGATGAAGTTCGCCGCCGAGGAGCACCTCCGTGTAAGTGGCGTCCCGTGGACGATCATCCGCCCCGACGCGTTCGAGGAGACGTGGGTGCAGATCCTCGAGGAGACAGCAGGGCGTCGGAGTCGACCCGTCGTGTTCGGGCGCGGCGACAATCCCCTGACGTGGACGCTGGTCGATCAGGTGGCCGACGTGGTCGTTGGCGCCGTCCTCGACCCGGAGTTGCGTGGCCGGACCATCGACGTCACAGGACCCAACCCACGCACCCTCGAGCAGCTCGCCCAAGGCGTGATGACGGCCCACGGATGGCAGGGCGAACCGCGACATGTGCCCCGTTCTGTCCTTCACCTCATGGCCATTCTCCCCGGACAACCGGGACGGATGGCCAAAGCCGCACTAGCCATGGACAACCTCACCGTGCCGGTATGACGAGCGGCCGGACGAGCGTCACTTCGACCAGAACAGGCGTGACTGAGACCTCACGCGCCACCGGACATGGCGAGCAACTCGCGACGGCTCGACGTCAGGGTCTTGGTGAACATTGCCTTGAGATGGTCCTGAACAGTGAGCTCGCTGATCGACATCAACCGCGCGACGGTGCGAGTGTCAGACCCTTCGGCGAGGTAGCCCAGCACTTCGGCCTCGCGGCTCGTCAGCCCATGGCAGCGCCAGAAGACGTCGCGGCGTTCCGCCGGCGAGCTTGCCTCCATGGTCACCACAATGTCTCGATCCCCGACCGGCTCAGGGCCCCCGAGACGGTCTGCTCGGAGGGTGAGCCAGGTTCCACCACCAAGGTGCACACGGGCCTGCGCTGGATGGGCATCGACGCCCGCTTCGGTCGCCAGAAGCTGAGCCGCCACGTTGTAAGCGCTGGCCGGCACGGGACTTCGTCCGCGTTGAGGAG
Source organism: Ornithinibacter sp. (assembly GCA_039922835.1). Lineage (GTDB taxonomy): Bacteria > Actinomycetota > Actinomycetes > Actinomycetales > Dermatophilaceae > Fodinibacter. Next base: position 1,372 of record JBDTDY010000266.1, on the reverse strand, counting down.
GGACCAGTGCGGCCAGCCAGTCCTGAGTCTGGGCCGTTTGGGCGCGGATGGCGAGACCAGGGGTAAGAATCAGCGCGCCGGGCCCGCGATGCTCCTGAGAAACTTCGGCCGCGGTGAAACCAGCGGCCTGCACACTCCGCAGGCGGGTGGTGAGCGCGGATCGCGCGGCACTCAGGGCGGCCACTTCGTCGTCGGCGAAGCGGGTCTCGCAACGCCACAGATCCAGGAACCCCCACCAGCCGAAACGGTCCCTGAAGACGACTGAGACGACGTCGAGGATGCCGAGGCCGACCAGGTGCTCGCGCCACAACATGCTCTCTTCGAGACGCCCACCCGTTGCCTGCTGCAGGGTCGCACATCCGTTTGCGGGAAGTCCGGTCCACCTGTTCACAGGGGTGAGGTACTTGAGGCGGATGAGGTCCGGCAGTGCCGGCAGGTCCGGGACCTCGGCGAGAGGCGAACAGCCGACGCTGGTTGTTGGATCGGTGAGCAGGAACGCGTAGGCATCAAAAGGTACGAACCCCTTTATGACGTCCAGGAGCCGCGCGCGTAAGTCACGATCGTCCGCGCCGGTGACGGCGACGCGCTCCACCGCTGCGCTCAGGCGGGAACCCCCTACCCGCTCCGTCACGCTCCCACCCTAGCGCCGGACGGACCCCCAGATCGCTGGGATGGTGGCCGCCCCAGGTCCCCCCTAGCCTCGATATGACCCGCACAACTCAAGCCCGGGAGAGACCATGTCCTCACTGCTCATCGAGCATTCCATCAGCGACTTCGACACCTGGCACAACGCCTTCGAGCGGTTCGCTGCCAGGCGCAAGGAAGGCGGCGTAATTCGCGAGCGGATCATGCAACCGGTCGATGATCCGCACTACGTGATCATCGATCTCGAGTTCACCACTGTTCAAGCGGCGCAACACTTCCAGCATTTCCTCGAAGTTGAAGTCTGGTCCAACCCGGCGAACTCTCCCGCCCTCGAGGGCAGCCCACGCTCACGCGTCGCGAATATGGCACCTGTCCCCCGACCGGATCAGGTGTCCTCGTCGATGGTTCTGCCGTAGCTGACGGCTTCGCGCAACTCAGGAGGGGCGGACGCGCCAAGCTCCGGGTCGGGGCGCACACCGAGGGCGTCGTTCATCGTTGACCATGCCAGCCGGAGGGTGACAAACGCCGTGATCGCAACGATCTGGACGTCGATGTAGCCCACTCGTCGCAGCGGGTCAAGGTGCTCCGCGGTGATCCCGTTCGGGTCCCGGACGACCATCCGGGCCCAGGCCGCGAGGGCCTGCTCGTCCTCGGTCCATCCGCTGTCGTCACCGCGGATCAGCCCCGCAGTGAGGGCGGGGGAAGCCCGGCGGGCCAGGCGCTCACC
>JBDTDY010000265.1:0-4047 GCA_039922835.1 Ornithinibacter sp. | reverse complement strand
ACGATCCGCGAGAGGACCTTGTCGAGGACCGCACTGCCGGTAGGGGTCGCGTCGATGACGCGCACCCGGGGATCCTTTCCCTCCTCCAGAACAACCCGTTCCTGGATCACCAAGTCAGCGATCGCCGCGGCGCTCAGCGCCCACCCGGTCTGAGTGCCCCAACTCGCCGGGCCGCCTTCGTCGTTCGTCAACAGCAGGAAGATCTCCGCAGCGGTTTCCATCCCTGCACGATACGAGCCACCCCAGGGACCGCTGAATGAACCACGTCATCCACATCGCCGTGATTTCGCAGATCCGATCTGCTCGAACGCCGGCGCAGGGGGTCGACCGCCGCTCAGTCCGAGCAGTCCACCGCGACAGCAAGGGCCGCGCAGGTCTGGCGGATCCGATCCTCTGCCACCCGTCCCAGCCGTTCGACGAGGATCGCGATCGAGACGCTTTCGACCGAGTCCAGGTTCACCGTCGAGCGCAGCGGCACCGGATCCTCGCGGCCTGTGCGGCGATGTTCCTGCGCGGACGGACGGGTGGCTGCAGCGGCGCCATGTCACAGAGGTGTCGAGGTGCCGGCACTACTGTCCGCGACCTATGCAGGAGCGGCATCGTGACCTACCTTGAAGGCATGACCATGAGTCGACTCGCCCACGGAGTGGGCTCCCTGCTCCTGAAGGGAGTCCAGGGGATCCGCGCGGGCTGGCACTGGCTCCGTCACCCGCCCGGGTGGTGGGACGAGATCGATGCCGTCTACGGAGGGCATGAGGAGCCTGGGGCAGTGAAGTCGGCTGGGGCCGCCGGTCTCGGCGGCCACATCGGCGGGGGCATCGGCTAGCTTCACCAAGCCGCCCGTTGCCCGCAGCGTTTCGCCCCGCGCCCACGCGTGTCTCCCCAGACGGTCAGCGTCTGGGCGACCCTTCGCATCGCTTGACCGTCTTGGCGCCGCGGACACCCCCGGATGCGGCTGGACGCACGGGAGCCCGGTGGCAGGCGCGTGATTGTCACGGTGGATGAGCGCCCTGCATTCGCCATCCGCCCAGGATTCGCGTCGGCGATGAGCACCCGGGTCGGCGGTACTAGGCCTGGCTGCAGACCCATCCCAACGGCATCCGGCCCGAGTGCATGAACGCGCGGAGGTCCCGCTTGGCCTGTTCGGTCAGGACCGCATCGCCCTGGGGGTAGACGATCGGCTCCTCCTTGGCGTTGTGGGTCCCGAGCTGTTGGAGCAGGTGCTGACATCGCTCTCGGGCACCATCGGCATCCGACTGATGATCCGTGGCGCTGAGCGCGTCAAGGGTCCGCCAGATCTCTCCGTGCTCGCGCAACATGACCAGCACCGCCGGGATCATCCCGGCGGCTCGCAAGGAGGGGAAGAGGAACTCCTCCTCGAGGTAGATGTGCCGTCGTAGCTCATCCACTGCCCGGGTCAGGTCCTGCTCGCGCACCTCACCCTGCGCGAGACCCTCCAGAAACGCCTCGATACCGGCGTCGATCTGGTGGTGCTCGTGCTCCAGCAGAGCGGTCAGGCTGTCGTCCATGTCGGCTCGCCTCCTTGGGGCAACAGTCTAAGACCGGGCGGTCGCCACCACCGGGGGCTCCGCTCCGGGGTAGATCAGTTGTCCCTCGCCGTCACCCGCGTCGTCGCAGTCCTCATCGACGACATCAGCTGATCTTGTTGAGGGCAGCGCCCTTGTGCATCGCCACGTGCTCGGTCTTGTCGCTCTTGATCTCGTACTGAGGGTCCTTCGCGCTGCAGCGACGGGTGTGGCCCTTGTAGTCCACGTCCTCGGTGTGGACCCTGGTGACCGTGCCCGTCACATACCCTGCCTCGGAGTTCCAGCGCACGTGGTCGCCGACCGAAAACGACGTCGTCATCGAAACTCCCTCGGCTGTTGCATGAGGTGCGGGCGAACCCATCGTGACACGTGCCCCTGTTCGGGCGAAGGGCGCGAGTCACCGGTCCTGAGGACGAATGCTCACGGTCACTGGGCAGATGCCTGCCACGCGCACCTCCTGAAGTTGGCACTGTTTCTGCTCAGCGGGTGCGGGTACTGGGCGACGATCGAATATGGAGACGAGTTCACCCGCATCGCGACCGGGTTCAGCACCACACTTGAGGGACGGCCGTCCCGCACCCACTTCGTCCATCCCTGAAGGACTGACATGCTCGATCCACGCACCAGCACCATCGACGGCATCGCGCGTCGCAGCGCACGAGCGTTCCCGGACCGTCCCGCCCTGCTGTTCCGGGACCGCGCCTGGACCTACCGCGAGCTCGACGACGCGGTCAGCAGGGCAGCCGAGTTCCTCCTCGGACACGGACTCGGCAAGGGCGACCGGGTGGCCGCATTCGGTAAGAACTCCGACGCCTACGTCATCGCCTTCCTGGCCTGCGCCCGTGCCGGCCTGGTGCACGTCCCCCTGAACTACAACCTGACCGGCGCCGAGTTGGACTACCTCATCGGCCAGTCAGGATCGACGGTCGTGCTCACCGACCCCTCGCTCAGCGCGCGGCTGGACGAAACGCTGGGGACCAGCCCTCGAGTCGTGCTCCTACGCGACGGAGACGGCTCGCTGCTCGACGCGGCATCCCATGGGCCGGTCCCCGATATCGATGGCCCGGTCGCGGACGGAGACCTGGCCCAGCTGCTTTACACGTCGGGGACGACCTCGCACCCCAAGGGCGCGATGATGACGCACCGCGCCCTGATCCACCAGTACGTGGGGGCTCTGGTGGCCCTGGACCTGGCGGCCGACGACAACCCGCTGCACGTCATGCCGCTCTACCATTCGGCACAGATGCACGTGTTCCTGCTGCCGTGGCTATCCATCGGCGCGCGCAACACAATCCTCGAGACCCCCGACGTGGGTGAGATCCTGACTCGACTCAGCCGTGACGGACACCGGGCCTTCTTCGCCGCGCCCACACTCTGGGTTGCACTGACCAACCACCCGATCTTCCCTGAGGCAGACCTCGCCGGCCTGGGCAAGGCCTACTACGGCGCGTCGATCATGCCTGGGCCGATTGTGGAGCGACTCCAGGACAAGACCCCAGGACTCGGGCTGTACAACTGCTTCGGCCAGTCCGAGATGGGCCCGCTGTGCACAGTCCTCGGACCGGCGGACCACAAGACGCGTCCCCAGTCCGCCGGCCTTCCCGTCCTGTTCACCGAACTACGGGTCGTCGACATCGACGGGAACGACGTGCCCCACGGTGAGCTCGGCGAGGTCGTCTACCGCTCACCCCAGCTGTGCCTGGGCTACTGGGACAAGCCCGAGGAAACCGCCGAGGCCTTCAGCAACGGCTGGTTCCACTCCGGGGACCTCGTGACCATGGACGAGCAGGGCTACATCACCGTGGTCGACCGGATCAAGGACGTCATCAACACCGGCGGTGTCCTCGTCGCCTCGCGCGAGGTCGAGGATGCACTGTTCACCCACCCAGCAGTTGCCGAAGTCGCCGTGATCGGCACACCTGACGACAAGTGGGTCGAAGCCGTCACCGCATTCGTCGTCACCAAAACTGCCGTCTCCGAGGACGAACTGCTCACGCACGTGCGGACACGCCTCGCCACATTCAAGGTGCCCAAGACGATCCACTTCGTCGATGAGTTGCCACGTAACGCCTCGGGCAAGATCCTCAAGCGCGAACTGCGCACACAGACCCCTGACGCGCGCCCGCCGGTGTACACACGGCGCTGAGCTCCCTGACCCAACCCATCACCACCAGGCGCCACAGCGCTGTTTGACCAACCGCTCACTCTCGATTGTGAATAGCCCCATGAGCGATGTCGCCTCGGGAGCGTTTCGGCTGCAGTCACCAACGCCAGCACGCTCAAGCCATCACGGCAGCCAAGAAGCCCGAGTCGCGAGCTCAGCATCTCCTCGACCATCATGAAGCTGACCAGCTGAGGCGAGGTCCGACGGCCGTCTGCGGGATGTCTGAACGCCCCCGCGGCCGAGCGCCCTGATGCAAACGGCTCCAGGCCCAGCCTGGGCCTTGAACAGCGCCGTCACGCGGCGGTGTGACTGTGAGGATCGCCATGCTCACCCCTC
>JBDTDY010000264.1:0-5111 GCA_039922835.1 Ornithinibacter sp. | reverse complement strand
CCCCGGACGCGCCGGGCCGAGGGCTGAGTCTAGGTGACGGGCCTCCACGTCACCAACGACACACGGCCGGGGATGGTGCCCGGTTTTCGAGCGAGCACCAGGTGTGACCGCGCCGTGTCTCAGCCGCTGAAGCGCCCGGCCGTGCCTGAACCTTCGCCGTCCTCCCTCGGCAGGGGCAACACCTCCTGGAGCGCGCTGGGTCGCGGAGGCTCCAGGCCGAGGTGTCGCCAGGCCAACGGGGATGCCGCCCGACCGCGCGGGGTGCGCACCAGGTATCCCTCGCGGACCAGGTAGGGCTCGGCGACGGTCTCCACGGTGTCGGACTCCTCGCCGACAGCCACGGCGAGGGTCGAGAGCCCCACGGGGCCTCCTCCGAAGCGCCGACAGAGCGCTTCCAGCACGGCGCGGTCCAGCCGGTCCAGACCAGCCTCGTCGACGTCGAAGAGAGCCAGTGCCTCACGGGCCGCGTGCAGGTCGACGTGGCCGGCGCCGTGCACCTGGGCCCAGTCGCGCACCCGCCGCAGCAGCCGGTTGGCGATGCGCGGCGTGCCGCGCGATCGCCCGGCGATCTCGGAGATTCCCGGCTCGTCGGCTTCGACCCCGAGCAGGCTGGCAGAGCGGTGCAGGATGGTCACGAGGTCGGCGACGTCGTAGTAGTCGAGATGCCCGGTGAAGCCGAAGCGGTCGCGCAGGGGCGCCGGCAGCAACCCTGCCCGGGTGGTCGCCCCCACCACGGTGAACGGTGGGAGGTCCAGCGGGATCGCGGTCGCCCCTGGGCCCTTGCCCACGATGACGTCGACGCGGAAGTCCTCCATCGCGAGGTAGAGCATCTCCTCCGCCGACCGGCTCATCCGGTGGATCTCGTCGAGGAAGAGCACTTCGCCCTCGTCCAGCGAGGACAACACCGCCGCGAGGTCCCCGGCGTGCTGGATCGCCGGTCCGCTCGTCACCCGCAGCGGGCGCTCCAGCTCGGCCGCGACGATCATGGCGAGCGTGGTCTTGCCGAGGCCCGGGGGCCCTGAGAGCAGCACGTGGTCGGGGACACTCCCCCGGCGCTTGGCCGCCTCGAGCACCAGCCCGAGCTGGTCGCGCACCCGCACCTGTCCGGGAAAGTCCGCGAGCCGCTTGGGGCGCAGGGCGGCCTCGACGACCTTGTCGTCGTCGGTGCCCACCGCGTCGAGCACCCTCGCGGTGACGTCGTGGGACCCGTCCGCCTCCTGCAGCTCGCTGGAGAACCCGGCGGCCCCGGCATCCGGCTGGTCGGTGCTCATCGTCGCAGCTCCCGCAGCGCCAGACGCAGGTATGCCGCGATGGCGGCGTCCGCAGGTGCTGCCGACGCGACCTTGTCCAGGGCGTCAGCAGCCTGCTTCGCGGACCACCCGAGACCGGTGAGCGCCTCGGAGACCTGCTCGCGCCACGCTCCTCCGTCAGCGCTGCGGACCGATCCGGAACCGGCCTCGCTCGCGGTGGCGGCACCGACCTTGTCGCGCAGCTCCAGGACCAGACGTTCCGCCGACTTCGCACCGATGCCGGGGATCGTGGTGAGCGCCTTGGCGTCGCCGGTCCGCAGGGCTGCAGCCAGCTGGTCGGGGCCCATGACGGAGAGCATCGCCAGCGCCAACCGGGGTCCGACTCCCGAGACGGTCTGCACCGTCTCGAACATGTCCCGCTCCGCCGCGGTCTCGAAGCCGAAGAGGGTCAGCGAGTCCTCCCGGACGACGAGGGTGGTCGAGAGCGTGGCCTCACTCCCCCGGCGGCAGGCCGATGCCGTGGCCGGTGTGGTGTGCACCAGCATGCCCACCCCGCCGACCTCGACGACGACGCGGTCGAGCCCGACGTGGGCGACCGCACCGCGCACCGACGCGATCACGGCCGGGCCACCAGGGCGTCGAGCCGAGCGGTGGCTGCACCACGCCAGACGTGACAGATCGCCAGCGCCAGCGCATCGGCGGCGTCAGCCGGCCGCGGCGCGACCTCGAGGCCGAGGATGCGGGTCACCATCGCGGTCACCTGCGCCTTCTCCGCCCGCCCGCTGCCGGTCACCGCCGCCTTCACCTCCGTCGGGGTGTGGAAGACCACCGGGATGCCGCGCTTGCTCGCAGTGAGGAGCGCGACGGCCGTCGCGTGGGCGGTCGTCATGACGGACGCGACGTTGACGTCGGCGAAGACCCGTTCGACCGCGACCACGTCGGGACGGAACCGGTCCATCCACCCCTCGACCTCGCGCTCGAGGAAGACCAGCCGCTCCCCCGGATCGGCTTGGCTCGGCGTGCGCACCACCCCGACCGCCACCATCGCAGCGCGACCGGGTCGTCCGTCGACGACACCGAGGCCGCACCGGGTCAGGCCGGGGTCTATGCCGAGCACGCGCACCGGTGGGTCTCCCTCCACGGCTGGGCGCCCGGTCCACCGGGCACTGTTAGAACACCTGTTCGGAGGTCCACGCTACACAGCGAGGGCCGCGAGGTCACGGAGCAACACGCACGTCGAGTGGCTCACTCCTCGTCGTCGAGCTCCGCGAGGACGTCGTCGGGGATGTCGCCGTTGACGAAGACGTCCTGCACGTCATCGGAGTCCTCGAGGGCGTCAACGACGCGGATCATCTTCTTGGCACCATCGAGGTCCAGGGGAACATGCAGGTTCGGCACCCAGGAGGCCTCGGCCGAGTCGTAGTCGACCCCGGCCTCTTGCAGCGCCGTGCGCACCGCGACGAAGTCGGTCGCCTCGGAGATGATCTCGAAGGCGTCACCGAGATCGTTGACCTCGTCTGCCCCGGCATCCAGGACGATCTCGAGGATGTCGTCCTCGCTCTTGTCCCCCTTCGGCACCACGACGACGCCCTTGCGGTCGAAGACGTAGCTCACCGAGCCGGGGTCGGCGAGGGCCCCGCCGTTGCGCGTCAGGGCCGTGCGCACCTCTGCGGCAGCGCGGTTGCGGTTGTCGGTGAGGCACTCGATGAGCACCGCCACACCTCCGGGCGCGTAGCCCTCGTAGGTGATGGTCTCCCAGTCGGAGCCGCCTGCGGTCGCTCCCGAACCCCGCTTGACAGCGTTGTCGATGTTGTTGTTGGGCACCGAGGACTTCTTTGCCTTCTGGACGGCGTCGAAGAGCGTCGGGTTACCCACGAGGTCACCACCCCCGGTGCGGGCTGCGACCTCGATGTTCTTGATGAGCTTGGCGAAGAGCTTGCCCCGCCTGGCGTCGACCACCGCCTTCTTGTGCTTGGTGGTCGCCCACTTGGAGTGGCCGCTCATGAACTCTCCCTCACGTGGTGCCTGACGATCTCGACGAACAGCTGGTGCACGCGGTGGTCACCGGTCACCTCGGGGTGGAAGGAGGTGACCAGCACGTCACCTTGGCGCGCGGCGACGATCCTACCCGCGGCGAGGCCGCGCTCGACCCTGGCGAGGACCTGCACCCCGGGCCCGACGTCCTCGACCCACGGCGCCCTGATGAAGACCGCCCGAAGCGGCTCGCCACCGATCTCCCGGATGTGCAGGTCCTCCTCGAAGGAGTCGACCTGGCGCCCGAACGCGTTGCGCCGCACCGTCATGTCGATGCCCCCGAGCGTCTGCTGGTCGGGCAGCGCGTCGGCAATGCGGTCGGCCAGCATGATCATCCCCGCACACGAGCCGTAGACGGGCATACCGGCTGCGATCCGCTCCCGCAGCGGTGCTTGTAGGTCGAAGGCCCGCACGAGCTTGTCCATCGTCGTGGACTCACCACCGGGGATCACCAACGCGTCGATCGCCTCGACCTCGGCGGGCCGGCGCACCTTCATGGCGCGTGCCCCCACCCGCTCGAGGGAGACCAGGTGTTCGCGCACGTCACCCTGGACAGCCAGGACGCCGATCAGGGGGATGCCGGTCACGGTCGATGATGCTACGTCCTGTCTGCCTACACTCACCGCGTGTACCCCGCCCCCGTGACGATTCGACACCGAACCGCCGAGGACCTCCCCCGCCTCGTGCAGGTGCTCGCGGACCAGCAGGCCGGCAGCGGCTATCCCACCCGGTGGCCGCTGCCGTTCCCGGTCGAGCAGTTCCTCGTCAGGGCGGGAGAGCTCGATGCGTGGGTGGCCGTCGACGGTGGTGAGGTCGTGGGGCACGTGTCGGTCCTGCGCCCTCGGGCCGGCTGGGAGAGTGACGGCTGGGCGGCCGGGACCGGCTTGGCGCCCGGGCTGCTCGCGGCGGTTGGCGTGCTCTTCGTGGACACCGCAGTGGGCGGGCGCGGCATTGGGAGCCTGTTGCTCGACACAGCAGTGACGCGAATCAGGAAGCTGGGGATGCGACCGGTGCTCGACGTGGTGCAGGAGAACTCCATCGCCGCAGACCTTTATCGTCGGCGCGGTTGGCGAGTCGTCGGCGAGGCCCGACCGTCGTGGCTGCCACCGGACCACCTCCCGGTCCTGCTCATGACGCTGCCCTGAGCACGTCGCAGGGCCCGCCGGAGGTGCATCCCGGCGAGCCCTGCACGGTCGCGCTGGTTGTTCAGTTGACCTTGACGGTCATCATCGCGTTCTTGTTCTGGCTGACGACCTTGACGGTGGTCCCCGTCTTCGGCACGTCCACGCCGTTCCAGCCCGGCTGGTAGCGACCCGGGGCGGAGCCACCGGTCCACCAGGTCTTCGTGTCGTCGAAGACCGGCTGGGCCTTCTGCGACGGGACCTTGGCCGGGACACCGTTCAGGTGGAGGGTGAACCCGTCGGTCTGCTGCAGACCGAAGGTCGAGTCGTAGGACTGGATCCTCGGACGCATCAGGGTGCCGTCCTTCCAGGTCATGAGCTTCGGGTGCGCGTCGACGGGCAGCACCTGACCCGCACCGGGGTGGTCACCGACGTTGTTGTCGGAGTACTGGGTGTTCCAGTAGTTGATGAGCAGCCCGTCCTGGTAGGGAAAGTGCTCGACCCAGTCGGGCTTGGTGTTGAGGAACCCGAAGTTGTACGGGCCGGTCTTGAGCGCTGTGTCGTAGCCGATGTACTGCCGGTTGGCCAGGATGTAGGCGTTGAAGAACGACTGCTTCTCCGATCCGGTGGTGGTGCGGAACCCGTCGAAGGTCCAGCCCTCATCCGCCTCGGCCGAGCCGATGACCGTGCCGTCCAGGGTGATCTG
>JBDTDY010000263.1:0-4230 GCA_039922835.1 Ornithinibacter sp. | reverse complement strand
ATCGTGTTGCCGCAGGCGATGAGGGTGATCGTGCCGCCCACCGGTAACGAGACGATCGCGATGGTCAAGGACACCTCGCTCCTCGCAGCCGTACCGGTCATCGTGGAGTTGTTCTACCAGTCCTACCAGTTCGGTTCACGCAGCTTCCAGATCATGCCGGGCATCGTGGCGGCGACCCTCTGGTACCTCATCGTGTGCTCCATCCTCATGGTCGGGCAGTCCTACCTCGAGCGCTACTTCGGGCGCGGGTTCGGGCCGGTGCCGAAGAAGACGCAGCAGAAGATGACGACGATCGAGGCGGACCACTGATGGCACAGCAGAGCAGCACCACGCCGGGGTCGGACGCGCCCCTGGTGCACGCCGTCAACGTCACCAAGGCCTTCCAGGGCAACGAGGTGCTCAAGGGCATCGACATGGATGTGCGGCGGGGCGAGGTCGTGGTGCTCCTCGGGCCCTCGGGCTCGGGCAAGACGACCTTCCTGCGGTGCATCAACCAGCTGGAGACGATCGACGGCGGCCGGATCTGGGTCGACGGTGACCTGATGGGCTACACCGACCGCGGCGGCACCCTCCACCGACTGACCGACAAACAGATCGCCGCCCAGCGCCGTGGCATCGGCATGTGCTTCCAGCGCTTCAACCTCTTCCCCCACAAGACCGTGCTCGAGAACATCATCGAGGCGCCCATCCAGGTCAAGCGCGAGAAGAAGAAGGTGGCCACGGCGCGAGCTCACGAGCTGCTGGCCCAGGTCGGCCTGGAGGACAAGCCCTCCGCCTACCCTGCCCAGCTCTCCGGTGGACAGCAGCAGCGTGTGGCGATCGCCCGTGCGTTGGCGATGGAGCCCAAGCTGATGCTCTTCGACGAGCCGACCTCTGCCTTGGACCCCGAGCTCGTCGGCGAGGTCCTGAAGGTCATGCGCGACCTCGCCGCCAACGGGATGACGATGATCGTCGTCACCCACGAGATGGGCTTCGCACGCGAGGTGGCCGACCGGGTGGTGTTCATCGATGCCGGTGTCGTGGTCGAGGAGGGCCCTCCCGCCCAGGTGATCGGCAACCCGCAGCACAAGCGGACCCGGGCGTTCCTCTCGCGGATGCGCCAGGAGGAGAGCGCCCACGCGGAGGCCGTCAAGGCCACGGTGACCGAGAATGTCGCGGCTCTGGCAGCCGCCGCAGCAGCGGAAACCGCTCTCGGGGACGAGTCGAGGACTCCCACGGCTTGACGCGGGGAGCGGGGAAGCGCGTGCGGATGCCGTGGCCCGCCCTGGTGCGGGTCCGGGGCGAGTCGATGGTGCCGACCTACCGGGACGGCGACGTGCTGCTCGTGGTCCGTGGGGTGCGACCGCGAGCCGGTCGGGCGGCCGTGGTCATCCTGCCGCCGACACCGGACGGCCGACCGCGACCGTTGGCCGTCAAGCGGGTGACGGGCGCAGACCCCGAGGACCCCTCTCGCTGGTGGATCGACTCGGACAACCCGTCCGCAGGAGTGACCTCCTTCGAGGTGGGCTCCCTGGCGACGGCGGACATCGTGGCGGTGGTCATCGGTTGGGTGGGTCGGCGGCTGGGGTAGGTTGATTTCGACCGGCCATCCGACCACGAGGAGCGACCCATGTTGTCCCTGTTCCGCATCACCGACGTGTCCGCGCACTGCGACCTGCCCTGCGGTGTCTACGACCCCGCCCAGGCCCGCATCGAGGCAGAGTCCATCAAGGGGATCTGTGCGAAGGTCGCCGCCAACGACGACCCCGACTTCCGCACCCGGGCCCTGATCATCAAGGAGGCGCGCTCCGAGCTGGTGAAGCACCACCTCTGGGTGCTGTGGACCGACTACTTCAAGGCGCCGCACTTCGAGAAGTACCCCCAGCTGCACACGCTCGTCAACGAGGCCACCAAGCTCGCCGGTGCCTCGGGCACCAAGGGCGCTCTCGATGAGTCGACCGCTGATGAACTGATCGCGAAGATCGACGAGATCGCGGCGATCTTCGCGGAGACGAAGAAGGCCTGACCTCCTCCACCGCCTGACGGCGCCTCCGGTTCCTGCCGGCGGCGCCGTCGTCGTCTCACCCGGGTGTCGCTTCAGCCCTGCGGCACCGTGACGAGGTAGAACTCGCCGCTTCCCTCCAGGTGGACGGAGCCCTCATCGGCGGGGATGAAGGCCGACTCGGCGTCGGTGAGCTCCACGGCATCCGCTGCTCCACGCAGCGCGACCCTTCCCCGCAGGCAGAACCCGATGCGCGGCATGCCTTCGCCGGGGAGCTGCCGGCCCGGGGTGACGCGGTGGAGGAGGAAGCGATCGGACGCGCTGTCGAAGACCTCGAGCCCGGGCTCGAGCACCCTCGCACGGCCCGCGACCCCGCTCGCCGAGGGGTCCACGATGCGCAACAGCTCGGGGACGTTGACGTCCTTGGGGGTGAGGCCGGCCCGCACCACGTTGTCGGAGTTGGCGAGGACCTCGATGCCCAGTCCGCGCACGTAGGAGTGCAGCACACCCGCCGCCACGTCGATGTACTCCCCCGGCTGCAGCAGCCGGTGGTGCATGAGCAGCAGGACGACGAGACCGATGTCATCAGGATGCTCCTCCGCCACCCGCACGACGGCCGCGCAGGCCGTGCCGAATGCGTCTGCGGACCCCTCGAGCCGCACGCACGCGGCCACCACCTCGCGGGTGAGCTCAGCGACCTCCTCGGGAGGTGTGTCCAGGATGGCCCCGAGAAGCGCGTGCACAGGTTCCGCCGAGGAGACCGAGCGCTCGACCATGTCGGTCAGGGCCCCCACCCCCAACCGGCGCGCCAGTGCGCGCACCTGCTCGTGCTCCTTCATCCCGACGAACACCTCGAAGGGCGCGATCGCCAACAACAGCTCCGGCTTGGCCCAGTCGTCCCCGTAGACCGCGTCGCCACTGACGGCCCGAACCAAGCATGCCTGCTCGGCGGTCGGATGGGCCTGGATCGAGATCGCCCGGCCGGGGGCGAGCACCTTCAGGAGGAAGGGCAACCGCGCGCCGTAACGGGTGACGCAGGCGCTACCGAGCTCTCGCTCCGGGTCCGCCGCGATCACCGCAGCAAGGTCGGGGAATCCCGTGCGGTCGATCCCGGACGGGCCGGCCTCGGGCGCGCCCATCCACAGCTCGGACTCCCGGGACACGCTGGGGATCGGTCTACCCTGGAGGCTGGCGATGGACACGTAGGACCCCCAGGCGTCGGTGAACACCACGGGGGTGAGGCGGTCCACGGCACCTCGCTGTGGTCGAACGGACGGGCTGGGCACACGATGCTAACGTGCGGCCGCGGAGGCCCGCTCACTCCACCCCGCGGCACCGACCGCCGTTGCCCTGGTGAGCGCGTCGACGACCTCGGGGTCGTACTCGTATCCCAGCCCCAGGTGGATCCGTTCCATCGCAGCCGCGATGGACAGCGCCTCCTGTGACCCACCTGTCAGGTCGTCGAAGGCGTTGGCGACCTTGATGATCCGGCTCACGAGTGGCACGTCGTCGCCCTGCTCGCGTACCTGGCGGTACGGCGTCGCCTGGGACTCGATGTAGCCGGCCACGACGTCGAGCCCCTCGGCACGACGCACGATGCGAGCGCCCTCAGCCGCGATGTCCCGCTGGTCGACGGGGGCCGCGAGCACGGTGGCTCCCCGAGGGATCGGCTCGGCAAGGGAGATCTGGCCGAGATCGTGCAGGAGCGCCGCGTACTCCAGGTCGCGCAGCTCACGCTCGGACAGGCCCAGGATGCGACCGATCCGCACGCTCGTCCGGGACACGCGCTCGGCGTGCCCCGCGGGGGTGTACCCGCCGCGCTCGGTGAGGTGCGCCAGGGTGGCGATGGTCTGTCGGTAGGTGAGCCGGTTGCGGGCGTAGCGAGCGACGGCGACATACGTGATCGCGAGGGGGAAGAGAGCAGCGGGCAGTGACATCAGGCCGAAGCTCGGTGCCATGAGGGCCACGAGGGGCCCCGACGCGACCACCGCAAACGTCAGGGGCGCCACCTCTCCCAGCTCGTCGAGCAGCGACGTCCGCCACGAGGTGTGCAGCCGTTCGGCCCGCACCCCCGAGCTCAGCACCATCTCGACGGCGAGCGCGATGCCGGAGACGAGCACCATGCCCAGGGCTGCCACCAAGGGTGCGGCGATCGGGTCCGCGAGCAGCTCCCACACGCTGGACCCGTCGGGGCGCCACTCCCTGGCGATGAGCGCCGCGAGCGAGACCGCCAACAGCCGCGAGGAGAC
>JBDTDY010000262.1:0-14290 GCA_039922835.1 Ornithinibacter sp. | reverse complement strand
AGGGGCCTTTCGGGCCAAGAGTCGGACGGGCGCACCCCGCGCGGCATGAGCGAGCATTGCCGTATCACTCGCTTCGCTCCCGCCGCGTCCTCTCACGCTCTAAACGAACTTCCTTCTCCCAGCTCTGTTCGGGACGCCAGACCATCAGCCACCCCGCTAGCGGAACGAGCCCCATGGCCAGGAGAAGCATCATTGGGGCTATCACCGCTCCCCGTCGGGCCGTCACATCAATCGCGTCACGCCCTGTCCACACGAGGAACGCGCCGAGGGCTGCGACAAGGAACCAAGCTCCGACTCCAAAACTTCGCAACGGGCGTGGCCCGATGCTTAGGCTCCCGACCACAACAGATATTGCCGACATAAACACACCCCACCCGAGCCACATCAGCGCCGCCTCCTGATCGCTGCGGCTGGTCCACGCCGAGATGAAAGCGCCCAGCGCAAAGACCACCACGATGCCTGTCACCACGCGATGCCTCACGACTGGTGAGATCGGCGCACGGCGCCCATGACGAGCCATTGCGTCATCGTGTCACTGTGCGGCGTGCCCCTCGCTCGGCGGCCCGCCGGACCCCACCACGAGTCGCGCACCGCGCGATGGCCCTCTTGGGCGGTGCTAGGCAGCTATCCGCGAAGCGCGCTCATCGGCACGTGAGGACGTTCGTCTGTCCTCTTGCCCGACCGGATCGGGCAAGGGATGAACCAGGGACGGCCTCTCGTGCAGTTGCCTGCGCGGATCACCGGCGGCAGCTCAACGCGTCTCGGCTGACGTCGTTCGCAAGATGGTTTTGGAGCAGAGCGTCCGTTCACCCGAGCTGACCTGGCGGGGCCCTCCTTCGCACGGGATAAGCCAAGTAGGCCACGTCTCTCGCTCTCGTTGCCGTCTATAACGTGAAAGCGAGACTCGCCGGAGATGTATAACGACACTGATTTCTCACTACAACGCCTCCGATTTCAGTTTTGACTGCATCTCGACAGTTGCGTCGCGACACCTCGAGGATCAGAAGCCGCCGTCACGGGCCATGTTGTTGAACCGGCTGTAGTGCCCCTGGAACGCCAGGACGATGTCCTTGGTCGGCCCGTTTCGGTGCTTGGCCACAATGACGTCTGCCTCACCGTCGCGCTCGGGGTCCGATCGGTCGCGGTGCAGCAGGATCACGACGTCGGCGTCCTGCTCGATCGAGCCCGACTCTCGCAGGTCCGACATCTGAGGGCGCTTGTCGGTGCGCTGTTCCGGCCCACGGTTGAGCTGGCTGATCGCAATGACCGGCACCTCGAGCTCCTTGGCGAGGAGCTTGAGCGCCCGGGAGAACTCGGCCACCTCCTGCTGACGTGACTCCACCTTCTTGCCCGAGCTCATCAGCTGGAGGTAGTCGATGATCACCAGCTTGAGGTTGTGCTGCTGCTTGAGGCGCCGGCACTTCGCCCGGATCTCCATGAGGGACATGTTGGGGCTGTCGTCGATGAACAGCGGGCTGTCGGAGATCTTGCCCATGATCCGCGCCAGTTTGTTCCACTGGTCCTGGCTCTTCAGCCCCTTGCGCAGGTCCTGGAGCTGGATCGTGGCCTCCGCCGAGAGGATGCGCATGGTGATCTCGGTGCGGCTCATCTCCAGGGAGAACACCGCCGTGGCCAGGTTGTGCTTGATCGCCGCAGCCCGGGCGATGTCGATGCCCAGGGTCGACTTGCCGACAGCGGGCCGCGCCGCCACGACGATCATCTGGCCGGGGTGCAGACCGTTGGTCAGCTCGTCGAGCTCGATGAAGCCCGTCGGCACCCCGATCATCTCGTCGGAGCGCCCCGACGCCGCCTCGATCTCCTCCATCGTCTCGTTGAGCAGGTCACCGAGGATGGAGTAGTCCTCACTGCCGCGCACCTCTGCAACGGAGTAGATCTCGGCCTGGGCCCGGTTGACGATGTCGTCGATGTCGCCCTCACCCTGGGCATACCCCATCTGGACGATGCGCGTCCCCGCCTCCACGAGTCGGCGCAGCACGGCGCGCTCGTGGACGATCTCGGCGTAGAACCCGGCATTCGCCGCGGTCGGCACCGACTGGATCAGCTGGTGGAGGTAGGCCTGGCCGCCGACCCTGGTGATGTCCCCTCGCTTGGAGAGCTCATCGGCGACGGTGATCGCGTCGGCCGGCTCACCGCGGCCGAACAGGTCGAGCACCGCGTCGAAGATCAGCTCGTGCGCAGGGCGATAGAAGTCGTGAGCCTTGACCACCTCGAGGCAGTCGGCGATCGCGTCCTTGTTGATGAGCATCGAGCCCAGCACGGACTGCTCTGCGTGCAGGTCCTGCGGGGGCACCCGATCGTCCGGCGGGCTCTCGGATCGGCCCCCGTAAGCCGCCTTCAGCTCCACGATGGACACCCGACCAACCCCTCACCTTCCGGTCTCCGCCGGGCTCGCTCACTCGCTGTGACAGCTGAGGCGCCGGCCCTGGTGACACCTCACCACAGACCACCGACACCCTCCGCCGAGTCACCGTAGGCGCCGGGGGCCACCCCCGCCAACACCCCTCACCAAGAAGATCCGAAAGGCTGTGGACAACATGGGGACAACATGGGGAAAACGCCCGAAGGTGTTGTGCACCGTCGGTGGAGAAGCCTGTGGAGGGATACCGCCAACCCTCTGGTCACAGCGCCCTGACCTGCGAGGACACCGATCCCCTCATGTGGAGCAGAAAAACTTTCGGGCGTGTCGCCCTCCACACCCCCGCAGTGTGCCGTCACGCTCGCGGAGCACCCGTCGCACCCTCAGGCGCCGCGTCCGTAGCGTTCAGCGGCCCGCGCACGGGCCTTCGTCGCCTCGACCTCGCGGTCCTTCGGCGGGGCAGCCGTGACCAGGGCGTCGAGGAGCCTCTGGGTGATCTGAGCGACCTCCTGGACGGCGTCGTCGAACGCCTTCTGGTTGGCCTGTGACGGGCGGGTCGCGCCACTGACCTTGCGCACGTACTGCAGTGCCGCGGCATCCACTTCATCCGGCGTCGCGGGAGGGGCGAAGTTGTGGAGCTGACGGATGTTTCGGCACATCCCTGAACGGTACGCCCGGCCCCGGGGCGGCACGGCCCGAACGCGAACCCGTCCGGAGCAAAGCCGAGCCTCACCTGACGGCCGCCGCCGATGGCGGCAGGATGGGGACATGAGGATCGTGACAGTCGAGGAGCTCGGTCGCCAGTTCGCTTCGCTCCCGGGCAGTCCCAGGGTGGTCGTGTCGGGCAACGTCGCCGTGCCGTGGGAGGGCGTGCGGGCGCTGGACGAGAACAAGGACACCTACACGATCCACGCCCTGAACGCGCCCCCCGGCATCCCCGACCGTGAGGGCGTCACCGCCGAGACGTGCTTCGTGGGGCCGGGCATGCGCCGCCACCACGATCTGTCCTACGTGCCCAGCCGCCTCTCACTGGTGCCGGTCCTGCTGCAACGCCGCATCCCCCCGGATGTCGTCATCGTGCACTGCGCTCCCCCGCGCGACGGTCAGTTGAGCCTCGGCATCGAGGTCAACGTGCTCCCCGCCGCCATCGAGGGATGCCGGGCCCGCTCCGGTCGCGTCGTGGCCGTCATCAACGACCAGATGCCCTACACCTACGGCGACGCCCAGGTGCCCGCCGAGGCCGTGGACGTCGCGATCGAGGTCTCCACCCCGCTCCCCGTCCACGCCCCCGTGACACCGGATTCCGAGAGCCAGGCAATCGGCGAGCGAGTCGCGAGCCGGGTCAGCGACGGCGCCACCCTCCAGATGGGCATTGGCGCGGTGCCCGACGCAACGCTCGGGGCCCTCACCGGTCGCCGCGGCCTGCGGATCTGGACCGAGATGTTCTCCGACGGAGTGCTCGCTCTCGAGCGGGTCGGGGCACTGGACCCACACCACCCGCTGACGACCTCCTTCGTCTTCGGATCGCGCGAGCTCTATGACTGGCTCGACGGCAACCACCGCGTGCGGATGATGCGCACCGAGCACACCAACGACCCGGGTCTGATCGCCCACCAGCGGACCATGACCTCGGTCAACACCGCGCTCGAGGTCGACCTGTTCGGGCAGGCCAACGCCTCCCGGATCAACGCTCGCATCCACTCCGGCTTCGGCGGCCAGACCGACTTCATCGTCGGGGCCCTGCACTCCTCGGGTGGCCAGGCATTCATCGCCCTGCGGTCCTGGCACCCCAAGGCCGACGTCTCGACCGTCGTGCCCCTCGTCGACGAGCCGGTGACGAGCTTCCAGCAGAGCGCCATCGTGACCGAGCACGGCGTCGCGGAGCTGTGGGGGTATGACCAACAGGCCCAGTGCCGGCACATCATCCGCGATGCGGCCCACCCGCGCGTGCGCGACGAGCTGTGGGAGGAAGCCGGAGCCCTCGGTCTGGCGTGATCCGCGCGTCGGGTGCTGAGGTGGCTGTCGTGGCGACCGGTCGAACGCCCCACTCACCCGTCGTGCGCGCGGTTCGAGGCGCGCTCGCCGGTGCCGGTGACCCCATCAGGGCCCTCGCGCAGCAGGCCTACCTGAAGTCCGCGATGCCACACCGGGGCATCACCTCGCCCGAGCTGCGCGCTTTGCTCCGACCGATCCTGCGCGACCCGCTCCTGGCACCGAGCACCCGCGCCGGGTGGACCCAGGACGTGCGCACCCTCTGGGACACCGCCACGCACCGCGAGGAACGGTATGCCGCGATCGCCCTCAGCGGGCACTTCGCCGCACGCTCGTGGCAGGACGTCGAGACGCTGGCGCTCTACCGCCACCTCGTCGTGACGGGCGCGTGGTGGGATCTGGCGGACCCGCTCGCCGTCGACAGGATTGGGCCGATCCTGCTCTCGCACAAGGCGGCTGCAACGCCACTCCTCCGTGAGTGGGCCGAGGCCGATGACCTCTGGCTGCGGCGCACCGCCATCCTCGCGCAGCTGAAGCATCGGCACGCCACCGACCTCGACCTGCTGGCCGGAGCCATCGACGCCAACCTCGAGGGCACGGCATACAGCAAGGAGTTCTTCCTCCGGAAGGCGATCGGCTGGGCGCTGCGGCAGCACGCCCGCACCGACCCGACGTGGGTCCGGGCTTTCGTCGCGCAGCGGGGCGACCGACTCTCGGGCCTGTCCCGCCGCGAGGCCCTCAAGCACCTCTGACTCCCCCCTCCCCACCTCCCGCCGTTTCGCGGAGTCAGGAGCACTTCGCGGGATCCGCCCCACGTGCCCCGCTGACCCAGCGGCATCCCCCCGTCTGGACGAAGTGCCCCTGACTCCGCGACGACAACACGCGGCGGTGGGCACACACACCCGTGCGGCCATGAACGTCAGGCCGCGGGCCTTTCCGCCAACCAGGTGCTCGTCGGCTGGGACCGTATGCCGTGTTGAGCCAGCAGCCCTGCTAGCCGATTCCGCTCCAACGCAACCGACCACGTCCAGCGCGCGACGCGTGAGCGGCGGCGGAGCCGGTCCTCTCGCGCCTTCTCGCGCCAGAGGATCTCGGTCGCCTCACGCGAGTCGGCACCACCGGGGAGGCGGTACTTCACCTTGCCGTCGAACTCACCGACCACACCCTCCCACCCGAAGTCGACGAAACCGATGAGCCCGTCGGAGTCGTTGACCTCCTGCTGCAGTGTTGGCCGGGGAAGGTTGAGAAGGAACATCTGCACCCGCGAGAGGCTCTCCCCGGGAGACATGCTCAGGGGGTCGGCGAGGGCGACAACAAGCCGTGCGGTGCGCCGCCCACGGACGCGCGGCTTGACGGCATCCAGTTCTGCAACCAGGTCCTCCCTCGAGCACAGGCCATGACGCAGTGCGTGGTCCGCTGAACCACGGCGGACATCAGGCTGCTCGTGCGAGCCAGATCCACCACGGTCCGAGCCACCGAGGTGACCAAGAGGCCTGAGTGCTCGGTGCCTGGCGCATCCCGCCCCACGTGGGGTCGGACCAGCGCTGACCCCCGACCCCGGGCCCTCTTCTCGACCAACACTCGCACCGAGTCCGGCCAGGGCTCGATCCGAGGCAGGCCCCAGAGCGCAGCCGCGGACGTCAGGGCGAACACCGGACGCTCCCTCCCCAAACACAGGGCACTCGCCTGCACCAGTGCCGCGTGGCGTGCTTCCGGTTGGAGCTGGGTCCACTGGGGCTCAGGCAGCCAGACGCCGTGGCGGACGTGGTGCCAGCCGCCGCGAGCCGGCTCCACCCCGACCGCCCGAAGGTCCCTGCCGACGCGCAGGAGCCCCGGGTCGAACGGGGTGGGCGCGGAGTGACCAAGCATGAAGCCAGCCTCGCAGGGCAGCGCCTTGGACGGGGAGCGTTATCCACAGGGGCAGGAGCGAGCGGGTCCGACCCGGGCCACGCCCGCCGGCATCCCCCGGCATCCCCCCGCACCGCTCCGCCATCCCCGGCATCCCCCTGCACCTCCCGCGGAGTCAGGAGCACTGGGTCGGCCCCCGGCCGGCTCGATCTGACGGTCTCTCGCGGAGTCAGGAGGACCTCGATCACTCGCGGGGATACCGCTGGGTCAGGGCCGAGCGCGCCCAAGACTGCGCGGGGTGCTCCTGACTCCGCGAAAAGGGCGGGGGCGGGCAGATCGGCGCGCGGGCGAGAACCGTGCCACAGTGCCTGACGTGAGCGAGGAGTCGGTGAGCCAGCACCGGGAGGTGTTGCGTCTCGCCGTTCCCGCGTTCCTGGCACTGGTGGCCGAGCCACTCTTCCTGCTGGCCGACGCCGCGATCGTCGGACGGCTCGGTGTCGCACCGCTCGCCGGCCTCGGGGTCGCGAGCGCCGTGCTCCTCACGGCGGCGAACGTCTTCGTCTTCCTCGCCTACGGCACGACCGCCGTCGTCGCCCGCCAGCTCGGGTCGGGCTCGCGCGCCGGCGCCATCGCCGCCGGCATCGACGGCACCTGGCTCGCGGTGCTCCTCGGCGCGGTCACGACCACCGTGGTCGCGGTCCTCGCGGAGCCCATCTGCCAGCTCTTCGGCGCCTCGGAGGCCGCGCTCGCCCAAGCCGTGATCTACCTGCGCGTCTCGGCCCTCGGCATCCCCGGCATGCTCGTCGTGCTGGCCACGACGGGAGTGCTGCGCGGTCTCCAGGACACCCGCACCCCGCTGGTCGCGGCCGTGCTCGGCTTCGGGGCCAACATCGTCCTCAACATCTGGTTCGTCATCGGCCTCGGCTGGGGCATCGCGGGGTCGGCCTGGGGCACGGTGATCGCCCAGACCGGCATGGCGGTGGGGCTGATCGTGGTCCTGACCCGGTATGCCGTGGGCACGTCGGTGCCGCTGCGGGCCCACCCCGGTCGGGTGCTCGCGGCAGCACGCGGGGGGGTCCCGCTCCTCATCCGCACGATGGCGCTGCGCGGGGTGCTGCTCGTGACGACCTTCGTCGCCGCGGGTCTCGGCGACGTGCCGCTGGCGGCCTACCAGGTGACCGCGACGATCTGGTCCTTCCTCACCTTCTCCCTCGATGCGATCGCCAACGCCGCGCAGGCGATCACCGGCAAGGCCCTGGGAGCCGGGCAGGTCGAGCGCACTCGCGCGGCGACCCAGCTGATGTTGCGCTGGGGCGTGCTCGCAGGCGTGGCCCTGGGCCTCGTCGTGCTGCTCGCGCGCCCGTTCGTCGGCCCGCTCTTCTCCCCCGACGTCGCGGTGCAGGCCGCCATCGCCGGAGGCCTCGTGGTCGTCGCCCTCAGCCAGCCCCTCTCGGGATACGTCTTCGTCATCGACGGGGTGCTCATCGGAGCCGGTGACGGGAGGTGGTTGGCCAAGGCCATGGTCGCGACCCTCGTGGCCTACCTGCCGATCATCCTGGCCGTGCGCGCGGCCGGGGACTGGCTGCTCGACGGCGGCACCCAGCGCGGGGAGGTCAACGCGGTGCTGTGGCTGTGGATCGCCTTCACCGCGTTCATGTCGGTGCGCGCGACGCTGATGTGGCTGCGGGTGCGCACCGACCGCTGGATGGTCACCGGCGCCGACCTGAACTGACTGCCACGGTGGGGATCCTCAGCCACCCACCAGCACGTCCACGACCTCGACGGCCGCTTCCCGGCGGGGGTCGCCGGACGCCTCGAGCACTCCGTCGGTGTGCAGGTAGGCGGCACCCACTCCGCCGAAGTACATCGAGAGCTCACCGTGGTCGATCGAGGCCAGGCCGCTGGCCGCGACCGCCTCGTCGAGACCCGGCCCGGACTCGTGCTCGATGACCGGCTCGCCCTCCTCGTCGAACCGCACGTGCAGACGATGTGCGTCGATGGCCTCGCGCAGCGGCGCGCCACCGATGCAGCCCTGGCCGAGCACCTGCATCAACGCCGTCGTGATCCGGTCGGCACCCGGTGACCCGATCGCGAGCACCCGACCATCAGCGGTGCGCCCGGTGGTCGGTGCCATGTTGGAGGCGAGCCGGGTGCCGGGGGTGAGCCGGTGCAGGCCCAGGCGGTTGAGCTCCGGCTCGCCGAGCGCGTTGTTGAGGAGCATCCCGGTGCCCGGGACGGTGATGCCGGCTCCGTAGCCGGCCGACATCGTGATCGCGCACGCCGTGCCGTCGGAGTCGACCGCCGAGATGTGCGCCGTGCTGGCACTGGTCGGGAGCCCGGCCAGCCCGTGCCGGTCGACCCGCAGCAGCAATTCGTGGCCGGCGGCGTCGAGGTCGGTGGCGTAGTCGTGCACCGCCACGCGGTAGCGCAGCACGGCACGCTGGATCTCGATGAGGTCGGCCCAGTCGTGCGACCCGCGCCGGGCGAGCTCCCCGAGCATCACCGCGAGCATCGGCCCCCCGACGGAGGGCGGGGGGTTGACCGCGAGGTCCCAGTCACCAACCACCCGGCGCACCGGGGGACGCACGAGGGGGGAGTACTCCGCGAGGTCCGAGCTCGTCACGAGCCCTTCGTGGGCTGCCATGTCCGAGACCATCGCTCGGCCCACCTCCCCCGTGGACAGCACCGACGAGCCCTCGTGCGCGACGAGGTCCAGGATATCGGCGAGGGCCCCGTTGGTGGAGATGTCACCCGCCCGCACCGGGCTTCCGTCAGCTCGGGTGACCAGCGCGTGCGCCTCGGAGTCGTGACCGAAGAGCGAGTCCGCGGTGAAGGAGAGGTAGCGCGCGGCTGCTCCGCCGATCGGGTATCCGGCCCGGCAGGCGGCTGCGGCCGGGCCGACCACCTCGGCCCAGGCAGCGACCCCCAGCTCCTCCACGGCGAGTCCCAACGCCGCCACGGCGCCTGGCGTCGCGACCGAGCCGTGCCCGGCATACATCCGCACTCCCCCGCCGTAGTCGGTGACGACCTCGCGCACCCCCTGACCGAAGCGCTCGACCGGCAGGCCCCGACCCGGCATCTCGACGTTGCCGTCGATCACGACCGGAGCACCATCGGCGGGCCAGATCGACACGAAGGCGCCCCCGGCGAGCGAGACGATCCCCGGCTCCGTGCACATCGCGGCGAACGCTGCAGCCGCCGCGACGTCGACGGCGTTGCCGCCCGCGCGCGCCACGGCCCGACCGGCCGCCAAGGAGACCGGGCCGGTCGCGGCGATCGCCACCTGTGCAGCCATGCCGGCATCCTGCCACCGCTCTCGCCCACCGCGCGTGGGGTGACCACCGCGGACCGGTAGCGTGCCGGGGCATGACCACCCCGCCCCTCGGCATCATCGCCGGCACCGGCTTCTACGACCTCGAGGCACTGCGCGACCCCGTGACCGAGACGATCACCACCGTCTTCGGCGACGCCCGGATCACCCGTGGCACGTGGCACGGCCTGCCCGTCATCTTCCTCACCAGGCACGGCGCCGGTCACACCGTGCCACCGCACCTGGTCAACTACCGCGCCAACATCCGGGCCCTGACAGATCTCGGCGTGCGCGACGTCGTGGCGGTGAACGTCACGGGCAGCATCGACCCGGACCTCTCTCCCGGCGACCTCGTCTGCCTCGACGACTTCCTCGACCTCACCCGCCAGCGACCGGTCACCTTCTTCGACGGCTCCACGCCCGAGGGGGTCCGGCACGTCGACGTGGTCGATGCCTATCACCCGGTGCTGCGCCGCGAGATCCTCGACGCCGCAGCTGGTTCCGGGCGGTCGATGCGCGACGGTGGGGTCTATGCCGCCTTCGAGGGGCCTCGGTTCGAGACGCCTGCGGAGATCCGGCTCGCGGCCCTCGCCGGTGGCACCGTCGCCGGCATGACCGGTGTCCCCGAGGTGACTCTCGCCGTCGAGGACGGACTGCGGTATGCCGCGATCTCACTGGTCGTGAACCCTGCCGCCGGCGTGGGGCCGGACTCCGAACCCATCACGATGGAGGAGATCACGGCGGTGCTCACCGCATCCAGCGCCGACGTCCTCGCGGTGCTGGACGAGCTGGTCCACACCCGCGCCACCTTCGCCGAGGACGGGGCCACCCCGTGACTCGGGTCGTCATCGAGAACGCCGCCTACCTCGTCACCGTCGACGACCGCGACACCATCCTGCGCAACCACACCCTCACCATCGACGACGGCATCATCACCGCCATCGCCCCGTCGGGAACAGAGGCTGCGGAGACCGGACCGTCGATGCGGCCGCTGGCTGGGACTGGCGGGAGCGCGAGTGAGCGCCAGCGAGCGAGTGCGGATGGGTCGCGGTCGCATGACGGCTCCGGCGCAGCAGCAGACCCACAGACCCTGGACGCGCGGGGCAAGCTGGTGATGCCGGGTCTGGTGAACCTGCACACCCACCTGCCGATGACCCTGCTGCGGGGCCTGGCCGAGAACGTCGACCTCCAGGGCTTCCTGGAGCGGGTCTGGGCGGCCGAGGGAGCGGTGATGGACCCCGAGACCGTCGAGCTCGGCGCCACGCTCGGGGCCCTGGAGTCGCTGCTCGGCGGCTGCACGACCCAGCTCGACATGTACTTCCACCACGAGGCAACCCACCGCGGCGCCGTCGCCGCGGGCTCCCGCCACGTGATCGGGCCCGTCTTCTTCGACGGCCCCGGACCCGACGGCCTCGAGTGGGAGGAACGGGTCGCCGGACTGCGCGCCTGGCCCGGTCTCCTGGCCGAGATCGGCGGGCCCGACGTGCCCGTCGCGGCGATGCCCCACGCGACCTACACCTGCTCACCGGAGCGGCTGGTCGAGGTCGTCGGTGCGCTGCGCGAGATCCTGTCGCAGGACGGGCGTCGCGGCGTGTTGACGACACACGTCTCGGAGAACATCGCCGAGAACGCCGACATCCAGGAGCGCTACGGCAAGACGCCGACCGAGGTCCTCGGCGCGGCCGGCTGGCTCGAGGCGGACCTCCCGCTCGTGGTGGGCCACGCCGTCCACCTGACGGAGTCCGACCAGTCGCGGCTCGCCGAGCTCGGGGCTGCGGTCGCTCACTGCCCGGGGTCGAACCTCAAGCTGGCGAGTGGTGCGCTGCACTGGGAGCAACTGTGGGAGAACGGCATCCGGCTGGGTATCGGCACGGACGGCTGCTCGAGCAGCAATGACCTCGACATGTGGCAGGCGATGCGGCAGGCCGCACTGCTGGCCCGGTTGACCAGTGGGCGCCCCGATGTCGCGAGCGCCGTCCAAGTGTTGCGAGCAGCGACGATCGAGGGAGCCAGGGCCCTCGGGATCGGCGACCTGATCGGCTCCCTCGAAGTCGGCAAGCGCGCCGACCTGGTGCTCCTGGACCTCGAGCAACCCCACCTCACCCCCGTCCACGACGTGGCCGCGCTGCTCGTCTTCGCGGCCGGCCGAGCCGACGTGACCGACGTGGTCGTCGACGGCGAAGTGGTGGTGCGGGACCGTCGGAGCACCCGGCTGGACACGTCTGACCTGCTCGCACGGGCTCGCGAGCGGGCAGCAGTCGCCCGGAGCGCGGTGCGAGCCTGATGACGTCCAGCCCCGACCCTCACGACGCAGAGCTGGAGAGCGCGGACGAGATCATCACCCGTCTGGGGATGCAGCCGATCCCGGAGGAGGGGGCCTGGTTCGCGGCAGGGCCGCGCACCCAGGGGCTCAACGGCATCACCGTGCTGCTCACCGCCCGCGCCGACGGCTTCTCCGCGATGCACCGCCTGAAGATCGACGAGGGCTGGCAGTGGCTCGGCGGGGCGCCGATGGCCCTGCTGCGGCTGCGGCCGGGAGGCAGCGGGGTGCTCACCTACGTCGCGGCCGAACGGGACCAGGTGCTCGTGCCCAGGGGGACCTGGATGGGTGCCTCGACGCTGGGCGAGTGGACCCTCCTCGCCTGCTGGTGCTCCCCGGCATTCCGGCCGGAGCACTTCGAGCTGGGGCGGCGCGAGGACCTCGTGCGCGACTACCCGAGCTATGCCACCGAGATCACCGCGCTGACCCGCGACACCCCCATCGGGGCGATGCGATGAGCGCCCTGGTCACCGGGGCCAGCGGGGGGCTCGGTGCCGCCATCGCCGTGGCCCTCGCCGAGGGCGGTCGCGACATCGGGGTCCACTTCCGCGGCGACGCGCCCGGGGCAGCCGTGACGGTCGGGCGGGTCGAGGCGGTCGGTCACCGGGCGGTCGTGCTGCATGCAGACCTCGACATCGAGGGCGCGGCCGAGCTGGACCGAGCCTGCGATGACCTCCTGGACCGGTGCGCCGACGGGGTGGGGAGCCCGGACGTCGTCGTGCTCAACGCCTTCCCGCAGGACGTCGTCGCCTGGGCCGACCTGGACACCCACGCGTGGGACGCCATGCACCGCGGCGGTCTGCGACCGACCACCGCCCTGCTCCAGCGGGCCCTCGCGCGCCTGCGGCCCGGAGGTGTCGTCGTCCTCGTGGGGTCGATCGAGGGTCTGCGCCCGGCGCCGATGCACGCCCCGTATGCCGTGGCCAAGGCTGCCCTGCACCACCTCACCGCCGCGGCCGCACACGAGGCCGGACCACACGGCATCCGGGTGGTCGCTGTCGCACCGGGACTGATCGACCGGGCCGGGCTGCGCGAGGCGTGGCCCTCGGGTGTGGCCCGCTGGGAGTCCGCGAGCGCACTCGGGCGGCCGGTCACCCTGGAGGAGGTCGCCGACACCGTGCGGTTCCTCGCCTCACCAGCCGCATCCGGCATCACGGGCACCACCATCACCATCGACGCAGGGTGGTCGGCCGGACCCGGTTGGTGAATGTCGCCAGCACCGACGCCCGATTTCCGTCATGGCTCTGCCGTAGACGAGGTAACGACCCGGCAACGACAGTGGGGGGCCTGCCCGTCCGCGGTGTCGCAGGCCTTAGCATCTGCACGTCTGGCCCCTTTTCCTAGGAGAACATCCATGAAGTCCACCCGTTACCTGGTCGCCGTCCCGGCGGCCCTCGCCCTGGCCCTCGCCGGCTGCGGCGGCAGCACCGGCAATGAGAGCACGCCCGCCTCCTCCGGCGGCTCCACCGCGGCGGCGGGTGCACCCACCGACGACTCCAACTGTGGCGACGCGGCCGTCTACTGCATCGGCCTGGTCACCGACACGGGCAAGGTCGACGACAAGTCGTTCAACCAGTCCGCCTACGAGGGCGCGCAGGCAGCCGCCAAGCAGCTGGGCGGCTTCGAGAAGTACATCGAGACCCAGGACGCCAAGGACTACGCCGCCAACATCGCGCAGTTCACCAACAAGAAGTATGACGCGATCGTCACGGTCGGCTTCCTCATGGCCGACGCCTCGGTCGCCGCCGCGCAGGCCAACCCCGGCACGCGCTTCATCGGTGTCGACCAGAACTACGACCCCGCGGCGGTCACCTCCAAGAACCTCACCGGGCTGGTCTTCCCCGAGGACCAGGCTGGCTACGGCGCCGGCTACCTCGCGGGCCTGATGACCAAGACCAACAAGCTCGGCCAGGTGCTCGGGCTCGAGATCCCCCCGGTGCAGAAGTACGCGAAGGGCTTCGAGGCCGGCGCCAAGGCCGCCAACCCCAAGGTCACCGTCGCCACCGTCTACCACCCCGCCGGCGACAACGCGTTCAACGACCCGGTATGGGGAGCCGGCGAGGCCAAGAAGCAGCTCGCCCAGGGCGCAGACCTCATCTTCGGCGCCGGTGGCAACACCGGTAACGGCGCGCTCCAGGAGATCGCCAAGGCCTCCGGCGCGGGCACCAGCATCTTCTGCATCGGTGTCGACACCGACCAGTGGGACACCGTCCCCGCGGCCCAGCCGTGCCTGATCACCTCCGCGGAGAAGCTCATCGCCAAGGGCGTCACCGACACCCTGGTCACGGCCAAGGACGGCGACTTCACCGAGCTGCAGACCCTCGGCCAGGCGGGACTCTCCCCGTACCACGACTTCGACAGCAAGATCCCCGAAGAGGTCAAGACCAAGGTCGCCGACATCGTCAAGCAGATGGAGGCCGGGACGCTGAAGACCGGCGTCACC
>JBDTDY010000261.1:0-6735 GCA_039922835.1 Ornithinibacter sp. | reverse complement strand
GCGTCGATCACTGCCTCCTCGACACCGTCCAGGACCGCGCGGAAGAGCTCGTCCAGCTCCGAGGCCGTCAAGGCCACGTCCACGTCCCTGACGGTGGAGAAGGCCAGCGCGTAGTCGCCGCTCCCGTGGCTGAAGGCGGCACCGACCCGCCCGAGGGCGAAGACCCCGCGGGCGGCGATCCTCTCGAGCTCGCGGGCAGACGCGGGCGCGTCGAGGGCGACCACCACGACGCAGGAACCCTCGGAGCTGGCGGGGCCGGCGTGGCTCAGGCCGAGTGCCTCGGGTGTGACCTCGGCGCCGTCGAGCCGGAGCACCCCGCCCATGTTGGCCTGCACCAGGACACCCATCGTGCCCTCACCTCCACGGATCCTGACCCGACGCGAGGAGGACCCGATCCCGGACTTGAACCCGAGGGCGCAGGCACCCGTGCCGCCACCGACACTTCCCATGGGCACCGGGCCCTCCGTCGCGCCGTCCAGGGCGGCCCACACGTGATCGGGACCGACGGCGCGTGTCCCCGGTCCGCAGAGCCATGAGTCGTTGATCTCCCCGACGACGGGATTCAGCGAGCCGATGCTTCTCGGAGACGTCCGCAGCACCCACGTCACCGCCGCGTCCGCCACCCGGAACGTCGACAGCGTGGAGGTCAGCAGGATCGGCGCCTCGATCTCTCCGAGCTCGCGGACCTGGGTGGCCCCCACGAACTTGCCGTAGCCGTTGCCGACGAACAGCCCTGCGGGGAGGGGGCGGTCGGGACCGAGTTCACCGGGCACCACCGCGGTCACCCCCGAGTAGGTCCCGTGCGGCTCCCTGATCGTGGTGTGCCCCACCCGCACGCCGCTCACGTCCGTGATCGCGTTGACTGCTCCCGGCTCCAGGGTGCCGACGAGCAGCCCGAGGTCGCGCGCGCGCAGGGACCTGCTCGTGGGCTCATGCTCCGGAGGAGGTGCTGGCACGGGTCATCCGTTCGCTGGGCGGCTGCTCACGTCTGGTGGAGTCCGGGTCAGGTCGCGTCGCGGTCGAAGGGTATCGGCCTGACCGGGTCCCAGGCCCGCGGATCGCGCGGCGGTCTCGGGTCGGAGGAGTGCTGCTGGACGTGGCGGACTGCCCCCGGCACGGCATCCTCGGAGTCGGCGCTGCCGACCGTCGACGCCGCCGCGACCCCCACCGCGGCCGTGCCTCCGGCCGCCTCCGCACCGGCCCCTTCCGCACCGTCGCGCGAGGCAGCCGAGCGGACCGAGCCGATCTCGTCGCGGATCGGCGCGATGGCCTCGTCGAGCGGGTCGAGCAGGGCCTCCTTGACGATCCGGCGCGGGTCGTACTGACGCGGGTCGTACTGCCGCCAGTTGATGTCCTCGTACTCCGGGCCGAGCTGGTCCTTCAGCTGCCCCTTGGCTCCCTCGGCCATGACCCGGAGCTGGCGGATGCCGCGCGCCAGCTTGGCGGCGTACTCCGGGAGTCGGTCCGGGCCCAGGACGAACACCGCGATGAGCGCGAGGAGGACGACCTCCCAGCCATTCACACCCAGCATCGCGTGTTCACCGTCCTTCGGGGACCGATCTGTTCGGGAGGCACCGGCTCAGGAGCCGGAACCCTTGAGCACCATGGTGACATCTCGGTCGCCACCGCCGCGACGGACGGTCAGAACCACCGAGTCACCGACCCCCCGGGCGCGGATCGCGACGACCAGCTCACCGTCGTCGGTGACCGGCCGACCCTCGAAGGCCACGATGACGTCGCCGGCCTTGAGCCCCGCCGCCGCGGCAGGTCCGTCAGGGTCCACAGCGGCCTGCCCGTTCGGTCCCTGGGCCGCGATGCGCACGCCCTCGCCGTCGTACGTCGAGTCGAGGAACACCCCGATCACCGGGTGCTCGGCCTTCCCCGTCCTGATGAGCTGCTCGACGGTCTTGGCGACCTGGTCACTCGGGATGGCGAAGCCCACGCCGATGTTGCCGCTCTGGCCGCTGATCGTGCTCCCGGAGACGCGCGCGATCGCGCTGTTGACCCCGATGACCCTGCCTTGCATGTCGAGCAGTGGCCCTCCGGAGTTGCCCGGGTTGATCGCCGCATCGGTCTGGATGGCGTTGATGTAGGACTGGTCGTCAGCCTCACCTGGTGTCACGGGCCGGTTCAGCGCGCTGACGATGCCCGTCGTCACGGTGGAGTCCAGACCCAGGGGCGCCCCGACGGCGATCACCTGGTCCCCCACCACCACGTCGGCGGAGCGCGCGAGCGGCAGCGGGGTGAGCTTCGCACCCTCGACCTTGACGACCGCGAGGTCGTAGGACCCGTCGCGTCCCACCACGGTGCCCTCGAGCTGCTTCCCGTTGGCGAGCACACGGTGACCTTGCCCTTCACCGCTCCGGCGACGACGTGGTTGTTGGTGACGAGGTGGCCTTGGTCGTCATAGACCCAACCCGAGCCGGTGGCGCCGCCGTCGCTGCCCACCACGCGCAGGGTCACCACGCTCGGGGTGACGTTGGCAGCGGTGTTCGCGATGGACCCCACCGGACGGGTGACCGCGCCCGCACCTGCTTCCGGGGCCGACACCGAGCCCGCTCTCGAAGGGCTCTGGCCGTCCGCGAGGGAGCTGCCGATGACCCCTCCGGTGGCACCGGCGAGAAGCGCCGCCGCGCAGCTCACGCCGAGCAGCGCGCCCCAGCCGGGACCACGCCTTGCGGGGCTCGTGGAGTTGGTGGGGTTGGCAGGGGTGCTCGGCTGCTGGGCTGCTGACGCAGCGGCATACGGGCCCTGTCCGGGAGGAGTCGCCGCTGGCGGCGGGGCATCGCTCCACCGGGGCGCTGCCACCGCGTCGGGCTGGGCGCGCTCCTGCGAGAGCGCAGCCTGCTCCGGAGTCTCCTGGGTCGGCTCGGGCCCCCCTGAAGGCACGGGAGCCGTGTCGGGACGGCTCCACGGGTGCCACGCTTCGCGCACGGAGTCATCCTGGTCACTGGTCATGGACGTGATTCTGCCTGCAGGCTCGTCGGGTCTGCGGCCCCGGTGCGCGCCCATCGCACCGGGACGACGGAGGTGACCGCGGAGAACGGAGAGGGGGTCGGGGTCCCGACGACCGGGACGACCGTCGATGCGGTGACACCGGCTCGGCTGGCCGGCGCGCTGATGACGGTCAGGCTGAGCGCAGCTGCTGCGGACGCGCCGGCCGCCACCGCCGCGATCACGGTCGCGCGCAGCGCGCTGCGGTGGCAGGGCGGAGCACCGGGCGAGAGGACCAGCAGCGGCTCGCGGCGGCGCACCGGCGGTGGGTCCTGAACGCCCTCGGCGATGCCGCTGAGGGCGGGACCACCGGCCAGGGCGAGCAGTGCGGCCCGCAGGTCTCCCGGCATCGACGGCGCGCCCGCGAAGGCCGCCTGGAGTCGCCGCTCGTCCTCCACCGCGCGCGCGCACCCGCGGCAGGTCACCAGGTGAAGATCCCAGCTGCGCCGCCGGACCGGCTCGAGTTGACCCGCTGCGTAGTCGCCCAGGTCCTCGTCCAGACAGCGAACGCCCCGGGGCTGCGTCATACGATGCCTGCGGCCGGGCGACGGATGAGACGACCGCGACGGGTCGGAGCCGGTTTCTGCGCCGACGGCTGCGGTGCTCGGTGGGCCAGCGCCTCACGCAGCTGAGCGCGCCCACGATGGATCCGCGAGCGAACCGTCCCGAGCTTGATGCCCAGGGTGGCCGCGACCTCCTCGTAGGAGAGCCCCTCGATGTCGCAGAGGACGACGGCAGCCCGGAAGTCGGGCGAGAGCGCGTCGAGGGCACGTTGCACGTCGTCGTCGAAGTGCGTGTCGTCGAAGCGCTGCTCCGGGCCCGGGCCGCGGCTGGGCAGTCGCGCGGCGGACTCATCGGAGAGGGCGTCGAAGCGGATCCGCTGCTTGCGCCGCATCTTGTCGAGGAAGACGTTGGTCGTGATCCGGTGCAACCAGCCCTCGAAGGTGCCGGGCTGGTAGGTGTGCAGCGAGCGGAACACCCGGACGAAGACGTCCTGGGTGAGGTCCTCGGCGTCGTGCATGTTGCCCGTCAAGCGGTAGGCCAGCCGGTAGACCCGGGCGGAGTGCTGCTCCACGACCTCCTCCCAGGTGGGGGGCTCCCAGCCAGCAGTCGGCGTCTCGCCGTCTCGCGTGGCATGCGTCGTCGTCATCGGTTCGTCCCTCACCAGGCTGCTCATGTCGCCTATCGATACGCCTTCTGAGCGTGAATTGTTCCCGGACTTCCTGAACGAATGCTGGGAGCGCGCGGCACTGCGCACGAGGCGCCCCCCGGGTCGTAGGGTTGCGCCATGAGCGCCCTGAAGCCTGCGAGCTGGTCCTACGCCGAGGAGTTCGTGACCGAGCCGGAGGTCATCGAGTCCGCCCGCAGGCGCGGCATGGAGTTCGGCGACGCGACACCCGTCGGGACCGGCGCCGGCGCAACGCTGCGCTTCCTCGCGGCGGCGCTGAAGGCTCGGCACGTGGTCGAGGTCGGCACGGGGGCCGGCACCTCGGGGCTCTGGCTCCTCGCCGGGATGCCCGATGACGGGGTGCTCACGACCATCGATGTCTCCACGGAGCACCAGCGGGCCGCCCGCGAGGCCTACTTGGCGGCCGGCTACGCCCACCAGCGCACCCGCGTCATCAGCGGTGCGGCCGCGGAGGTGCTCCCGAGGATGACCGACGGGGCCTACGACCTCGTCGTGATCGACGCGGACAAGCCGGGCTATCCCACCTATGTCGAGCACGCCGTCCGGTTGCTCAGGCCCGGGGGCGTTCTCGCCATGGACAACATGTTGTGGCACGACAAGGTGGCGGATCCGGCAGCCCGCGACGAGACCACCGTCACCCTGCGTGACCTCGGCAAGGCGCTGCGCGACCACGATGAGCTGATGACCTCGATGCTTCCCGTCAGTGACGGGATGCTGGTGGCCGTGCGCCGCTGAGCCAGCCGCGCTGCGACGTCGTGCTCAGGTGACGTCCGGGCCCGCACCGCGGCGGAAGCCAGCAGGGCCCTCAGCGATCGCGACGACCTCCCAGTCCTCGATGACGGTCGGCGCAGACCCGATCATCGCGCTCCCGGGCGCCTGTGCCGCACCGGGCTCGAAGTCCTCGCGGAACGCCGCCCGCTCCTGCTCGGTGTCGAAGACGTACGTTCCCTCGAACCACTCCCCCGTGCGCATCCGCCACACCTTGAAAGCCAGCCCGTCGAGGAACATGAACCGCGCGATGGAGGTCCCGACGACGTACTCCCTCAACTGGTTCGCGGCATCGTCCGGGGCGTCCTGCAGCGACCAGCGCACCGTGAGCCCGTATCCGGCATTCATGCGATCTCCTCCAGCCACCGCAGCAGCAGTCGTGTCCCGAACCCGGTGCCCCCCTTGGCGAGGATCCCGGCATCGACGTCCGAGCGACCGGTGCCGGCGATGTCGAGGTGCGCCCATCGGCGCTCCCCGACGAACTCGCGGAGGAACAGTGCCGCCGTGACGGCGCCACCCCCCACACCCGGCGCGATGTGCGCCACGTCGGCGACGTCGGAGTCGAGGGCTCGACGGTAGGTCTCCGCCAGGGGCATCGGCCACAGCGTCTCACCTGTCGTCCGCCCGGCCTCGACGAGCGCCACAGCCAGGGGCTCATCGGTGGCGAAGACCGGGGCCATCACCCTGCCGAGCGCGATGCGGGCGGCCCCGGTGAGCGTCGCGATGTCGACGAGCCAGTCCGGGTCGAGGTGGGTGTCGGCGTAGGCGAGGGCATCGGCCATGACGATCCGGCCCTCGGCGTCGGTGTTGCCGATCTCCACCGTCCGACCGCCGAACGCGGTGATCACGTCCCCGGGCCGGTAGGCCGCACCGCCCACGGCATTCTCGGCCAGGGCCAGCAGGCCGGTCACCCGAACCGGCACCTCGAGCTCCCGGCAGGCCGCCAACACCGCGAGGACGACGGCTGAGCCGGACATGTCGGTCTTCATCGCCAGCATGCCGTCGACCGGTTTGACCTGTAGTCCGCCGGTGTCGAACGTGATGCCCTTGCCCACGATCACCACCCGGGGTGTCGAGGAGGAGGCACCGGGGGGCACGTGGTCCAGGCGCACGAGCCGCGGAGGCGTGGCCGATCCCTGACCGACGGCGAGGAGCCCCCCGAAGCCGTCCCGCCGCAGGGCCCGCTCGTCCCAGACGGTGACGTCGAGACCTGCACGCCGGCCCAGGGTGCGCGCCTGTCGAGCCATCCACGCGGGGTTCTTGGTGTTGGAGGGCGTGAGCGCGAGCCCGCGCGCCACGAGCTGGGCACGCGAGCGGACGACGGCCCGCTGCACCACGTCGGCGGTGCTGCTGTCCCCGCCGCCGGTGACGACGGACGTCACCACCGGCACAGTGCCTGGAACCGGACCGCGTGAGGTCCACCGCGGCGAGGTCCACCCCCCGAGGACCGCCCCTTCGACATAGGCCGAGAGCGCGGTGGCCTCGGCGAGGGCACCCACCGCGTGGATCGCGACGGTGCGGCCACGGGTGGCCCGACCGATCGCGGCGCCGGCAGCCTGCCAGTCCGAGATCGTGCCCGCGCCGATCCCGACGAGGAGGAGTCGTCGCACCCGGTGGGCCCCCGGCAGCAGGGGCACCGAGGTCAGGGCGCCTGCCGTGGCCTTCGGCTCGTGGGTCAACCAGACGTCGACGGAATCCAGGCCCAAGGCGCTCAGTGCTCGCTCGGTCGCCGGATCCGCCGCCTCCTCCTCCGACACCATCACGGCGACGTCGGCATCACCGCG
>JBDTDY010000260.1:0-3827 GCA_039922835.1 Ornithinibacter sp. | reverse complement strand
TCACACCTGGGGGCGACGTCGGTGTCCGGGGCGCCGGGGCCGAGGGTGCGGCTGCTCGGTGACCACGCGGCATACGTCCTCGCCGACTTCGAGAGGGAGACGCACCCCTGGACAGGTCAGCGGGACGCGGACCCCGGGCACTGCGGGTGGCTGTATCGCGGCGAGCAGCGGGAGGCCGTGCCGAGGGCGGTGAGCGAGCAGGCCGACTTCTACCGGGCGGTCGCCACGGCGCTCGCGGGTGACAGCCCGCAGGCCGCCATGCCGGTCGACCCGTGGGACGCCGTGCACACCCTCGCTGTCATCGACGCCGCCCGCGTCTCGGCGGCACAGGAGTGCGTCGTGACGGTGCAGACACCCCACCCCTGACCCGACTCATTGCGCCACAGCCACGCCGCGCGGGCTCCCGCAGGGGCTGTCGCGTGGGTGGCGCGCAATGAGTGCGGGCAGGGTGGCGGTGCGTGCGAGCAGGGGGCGGTGAGTGCGGTCAGGGCGAGGGGAGGCGCCGCGGCTCGACACGACGTTCGACCGCGCTTTCGCCTTCCCGGGTGAGCACGAACGCTGCCTTTCCATCCGTCTCGGAGACGGCTTCGACGAGCTCTGTGCCCCGATAGTGAAGGCCGACGCCGTCGTCGGTGCAGTGCGTCTCCGGCAGGGTTCCAGCAGCCACCAGGGCCTGCACGGTGGGACGGCGCGACTCCTCGGAGTCGTAGTGCACACCGTTGCCGTAGGGCAGCAGCGCGAGGCCGTTGGTCACGGCGCGCAGATCAGGGCCGAAGGAGTCCGTGGAACCGCCGACGTACCAACAGATCGACCCTGCGGAGACCCCTGAGAGCACGACGCCGGCCTCCCACGCCGCGCGCATCGCCGGGCGCAGGTCGTGCACGTCCCAGACGGCGAGCAGGTTGGCGACGGACCCACCGTTCACCCACACGACGTCCTGGCCCAGGAGGTGGCCGGGCACGTCGTCGAGGTTGGGCATCGGGAAGAGGTCCAGGCAGGTCACGTCGAAGCCGGCGACACGGCCCGCCTCGTGGGCGGCGTAGTTCATCTGACGGGGATCACCGGATGCCGTGCCCACGAAGGTCAGTCGTGGACGCCGACCGTGCGCACCCGACAGATCGACGGCGTGGTGCACCAGGGCGTCGAACTCGAGCTGGGTGCGCCGGCCGTAGCGGTAACCGCCGGAGGTGGCGAGGATCGTGGGTGCGTCTGCGGGCATGCTCGACACCCTAGGCGGCAGTCGTGGGCTCTCCCTGCTTCGGGTCGCCGCGACCGCTTCCGCCGCAGGGCCCCTGTGGAAAACTCCGCGGCCGGTTCGCTGATCTGCGCGAGGGTGGTGGCGTGCAGACCCGACCCGCTCCTCCCACCGCGCTCGCGCCGGCAGTGCCGGGCTTCGAGCTCGGGGAGCGCATCGGCATCGGTGCCACGAGCGAGGTGTGGGCCGCAGTCCGCGAGTCCGACGGCCGGCGGGTCGCGGTCAAGGTGGTGCACGCTGATCTCGACGAGGTGGATGCTGCAGCCCGCGAGGCGGCGCTCTCGGCAGTCGCGGCATCTGCCCACGTCGTGCGGGTTGAGGCCTGCCTGCCCCTCGAGGACGGCCGGGTCGCGCTCGTGATGCCGTGGCTCCAGGGCGGCTCGCTCGGCGACCTGGTCGCTGCCCGCGGCCACCTCGAGCCGGGTGAGGTGGTGACCGTGCTGGCTCCGGTGGCCTCGGCACTGGCCCGGTTGCACGGCGTCGGAGTCGTCCACGCGGATGTGTCACCGGGCAACGTCCTCCTCGACGTCGACGGCCGACCCCACCTGGCGGACCTCGGTCTCGGTCACGTGCTGGGTGAGGAGTCGCACGGCGTCTGGGGGTCGGACGGCTACGTCGCCCCGGAGGTGGTCCTCGGGTCGGAGCCGACGGCGGCAGCCGACGTCTACTCCCTGGGCGCGTTGGGGTGGCTCTGCCTCACCGGCTCCGTGCCCGCAGCCCCGGGCCTTCGACCTGGGCTCGTCGACGTGGCGCTCGCGGAGGCGAGCCCGGGCCGCACCGCCCTGATCGGCGCCCTCGACCGCGCGCTCGACCCCGATGCCGCTCAGCGACCTGACGCCGACGCACTGGCCTGGTCGTTGTTCGAGGCGGCGACGGCCACCCCCATCCACCTCGTGAGCGGTGAGGACGAGGTCAGTGCCATCACCTACCGGTTGCGCGCCGCGGCTGGAGGTGACGGCGAGCGCGGGGATCTCGCAGCAGCGACACAGCCGGGTCGGGTGGCGCGCCTTCGGGCACGGGCCGGGGCGTCGTCCAGTGGGCTGATGGGCCGGGTGCGAGATGCGGTGCGGAGGGGTCAACGCATCCCGCGAACCCGGCGAGGAGCCCACCGGGACCACGCCTCGGCTCGCCGACCGTCGGGCCCTGGGGGCATGCTCATCTGGGGCGTGGCGTGCGGGGCCATGGTGCTGGCAGTGCTCGGCGCGGTGGCGCTGATCTGGCTGGGGCCGTGGTCCGGCGGGAGAGGCCCCGCCAGTCGCGCATCGTCGGTCGACGCCGCGGAGGCACGCAGCACACCTGGCACGCCAACGCCGCAGTCCGGGCAGAGGAGTGACGCGGTGGGTGACCCCCGCCTGGACGCGGACGCGCCGACCACCCGCCCGAGCGACCTCATCGCCGCTCTCGCGGATGCGCGGGCCGATGCTTGGCGCTCGGGCAGCCCGCTCCTGTTGCGTGAGGTGGACGCACCGGAGTCGACGGCATGGGTGCGGGACATGGCAGCTGTCACCGAGCTGAAGCGGTCCGGCATCCGCTACACCGACCTGAGGCACGACGTCGCCGAGGCGAGAATGATCTCGGCCGCGAAAGACCGGGCCGTGGTGCGGGCCCGGATCGACACCTCTGCCTACCTCGTCGCGAGCCGGACCAGCCGGGAGTCGCGCCCTGCGTCCTTCGGTGTGCCGGTGCTGATCTCGCTGGTCCGGACCGAGGAAGGATGGAGGGTCAGCGACATCAGTGGCGAAGGCTGAGCCCTAGCCGAGCAGCCAGTTGACGGCCGACTCGAGGTCTGCGTGCTGGTGCGTGAAGCCGCTCGCAGCCAACACCTCACCCACGATGCGCTGGCTGCCGAGGATGTCGGAGGCGAACTCACCGAGCACGAGCTTGAGGGCGATGGAAGGGGCCGGCAGCACGTGAGGGCGGTGCAGCACCGAGCCGATCTGGGCGACGACGTCGCGCTGGCGTGCTGGCGCCGGACCCACCAGGTTGACCGGGCCGGTGATGTCAGGGCGGTCCAGCAGGTGGATCAGGGCAGCGACCTCGTCGGCCAGGGTGATCCACGGCCAGAACTGACGCCCGGACCCCAGCGGCCCAGCCAGACCGAGGCGCGCAAGGGGAAGGAGGCGACCCATCGCTCCGCCTTCGGGGGACATGACGATCCCCGTGCGGGCGAACGCGACCGGCGAGCCCGCATCGACGGCGGGCGCGGCCGACGCCTCCCACGCGAGCACCACATCGGTGAGGAAGCCGGTGCCGGCCGGGTTGGCCTCGGTGAGCTCCTCGTCGCCGCGGTCTCCGTAGAAGCCCACGGCCGACCCGGACACGAGGCGGATCTCGCGGCCCGTCTCGGCGATGGCCGAGGCGATCGCGTGCGTGCCGTCGGTGCGCGAGGAGAGGATGACGTGCTTGTAGGAGGGGGTCCAGCGCTTGTCGCCGACCCCGGCTCCCGCGAGGTGGACGACGCCGTCGACACCGTCGAGCGCCGCGGCGTCGACGTGCCGCGAGGCAGGGTCCCACCGCACCTCACCGGCCGTCGTCGGGGTGTGGCGGACCAGGCGCACCACCTCGTCGCCGC
>JBDTDY010000259.1:0-2754 GCA_039922835.1 Ornithinibacter sp. | reverse complement strand
TGACGACGTAGGCCATCACGCCGGCATCACGGGCCCGCTCGACGAGCTCGGTCTGGCTGAACGCGGTCAGCATCACGACGGGGCAGATTCGCTCCTTGGCGATGGTCTCCGCCGCGGTGATGCCGTCCATCACCGGCATCTTCACGTCCATGATGACGATGTCGGGGCGCAACGTGCGGGTGAGCTCGACGGCCTGTTCGCCGTCGCCCGCCTGCCCGACGACGTCGTAGCCGGCCTCACCGAGCATCTCGGCGAGGTCGATCCGGATGATGGCCTCGTCCTCGGCGACGAGGACGCGCTTGCGGGCGGGTGCGCTATCGGTCATGTGCCGGGAGCGGGACTTGAACCTGCACGCCCTTTCGGGCAGAGCATTTTGAGTGCTCCGTGTCTGCCATTCCACCATCCCGGCTGGGGCGCCCCAGCATACCGAGCGGCACAGCCCGGCTCAGACGCTCCCGCTCACGATGTCGCTGTAGGCGGGGGCGACGCGGTTCTTGGCGTCGCCGATGCGGTGCACACGCAGGGCGTTGGTCGATCCGGGGATGCCGGGGGGCGAGCCGGCGACGATGATGACCTCGTCACCCTCCTTGACCCGACCAGCCGCGAGCAGCACCTCGTCGACCTGCACCGCCATGGCGTCGGTGTGCCGGGTCTCCTCCACCAGGAAGGTCTCGACCCCCCACGTCAGGGCGAGCTGGCTGCGGGTCCACTGGTTGGGCGTGAACGCGAGCATCGGGATGCGGGGGCGGACTCGCGCGAGGCGCCGGGTGGAGTCACCACTCGTGGTGAAGGTGATGAGGTACTTCACCCCCAGGAGCTCACCGATCTCGGCGGCAGCCGCGGTGATGGCCCCACCCTTGGAGTTTGGTCGGGTGCCCAGCGGTCGGATGCGGTGCAGCCCGTGGTCCTCGGTGTTCTCGATGATCCGCGCCATCGTGCGGACCGCGGCGAAGGGGTGCTTGCCCACGCTCGTCTCGCCGGAGAGCATCACGGCGTCGGCGCCGTCGAGCACGGCGTTGGCGGCGTCGGAGGCCTCGGCGCGCGTCGGACGGCTGTTCTCGATCATCGACTCGAGCACCTGGGTGGCCACGATCACGGGCTTCGCGCGACGGCGGGCGATCTCGCACGCGCGCTTCTGCACCAGCGGCACCTCCTCGAGCGGCATCTCGACCCCGAGGTCGCCGCGCGCGACCATCACGCCGTCGAAGGCCCGGATGATCTCGTCGAGGTTCTCCACGGCCTGGGGCTTCTCGATCTTGGCGATGACCGGGAGCCTGATGCCCTCCTCGTCCATGATCTTGTGGACGTCCAGGATGTCATCGGCGCTGCGCACGAACGAGAGCGCGATCATGTCGACCCGCATCCGCAGCGCCCAGCGCAGGTCGTCCTCGTCCTTCTCGCTCATCGCGGGCACCGAGACCGCGACACCGGGCAGGTTGATGCCCTTGTTGTTGGACAGGGTGTCCCCGTCGATGACCTGGCACACCACATCCGTCAGGGTGACCGCGGTGGCCACCA
Source organism: Ornithinibacter sp. (assembly GCA_039922835.1). Lineage (GTDB taxonomy): Bacteria > Actinomycetota > Actinomycetes > Actinomycetales > Dermatophilaceae > Fodinibacter. The sequence goes on along the minus strand of JBDTDY010000259.1, from coordinate 1,236 downwards.
GCTGGAGCTTGCCGTCGTCGATGAGGATGCGGTCGCCCTCGGAGACGTCACCCGGCAGTCCGGCATACGTCGTGCCGACCTCGTTGACGTCACCGGGCACGTCACGGGTCGTGATGGTGAACGTCGCACCCTGGACGAGCTCGACCGGCCCCTCCGCGAAGCGGGCGGTGCGGATCTTCGGGCCCTGGAGGTCGACCAGCACGCCCACGGCGCGCTCGGCCTCGTCGCTGGCCCGACGCACGTCGAGGTAGACCTTCTCGTGGTCGGCGTGGTCGCCGTGGCTGAGGTTGAGCCGGGCAACGTCCATGCCCGCGGCGACGAGCTCGCGCAGGGCTGCCGGAGAGGTCGTGGCGGGGCCGAGGGTGCAGACGATCTTTGCGTGACGCATGACCGGAATCCTAGCTGCGAAAGCGCTTGCACCGTGACGTGGGCCACATCCCGGAACGCGAGATCGTCAGGCGAGGAGAGGGCGGTCGGTGGGGCTGATCGGGCGCGGCAGCCGCGATGGTTTGCCGCTGAGCCAGGCATCGACCTCGTGGGCCGCGGCCCGCCCCTCGGCGATCGCCCAGACGATGAGGGACTGCCCGCGCCCGGCGTCGCCTGCGACGAAGACGCCCGGCACGTTGGTCATGTATGCCGCGTCGCGGGCCACGTTGGTTCGCTCGTCGCGATCGACCCCGAGCTGGTCGAGCAGACCCTCCTGCTGCGGCCCGAGGAAACCCATGGCGAGCAGCACGAGCTGTGCGGGGATCTCCCGCTCGGAGCCCTCGACCTTCTCGAATCCACCTGCTCCCATCTGCACCTCGTGCAGGCGGAGGCCGCTGACCCGGCCGTTCTCGTCGCCGACGATCTCGCTCGTCGACACGGCATACACCCGTTCCCCGCCCTCCTCGTGGGCGGAGGCGATCCGGAACGTCATCGGGTAGGTGGGCCACGGCTGGTGTGCCGCACGCTCGGCTCCCGGCTGCGCCATGATCTCCAGGCTCGTCACCGAGTGCGCCCCCTGCCGGTGCGCGGTGCCGATGCAGTCCGCACCCGTGTCACCGCCACCGATGACGATGACGTCCTTGCCCTTCGCCGTGACCTGGCCCTCCACCTGCTGGCCCAGGGCCACGCGGTTCGCCGGGGGAAGGAAGTCCATCGCCTGCAGCACACCGTCGAGCTCGCGCCCGGGCACTGGTAGGTCGCGCGGCACGGTCGCGCCGATCGCCACGACGACCGCGTCGAAGCGCGCGC
>JBDTDY010000258.1:0-4174 GCA_039922835.1 Ornithinibacter sp. | reverse complement strand
GCCGGCCGGTCGGGCGCCCGCACGACGCGACCGATGACGTGCCACGCCTCCCCGGGCAGTGAGGCGGGGTCGACCTCGGGCCCGAAGCAGGCCACCAGTGAGTGCTCCTCGCCGCCGGAGAGCACCTGCACCAGCGCTTCCTCCGCCCCGAGAGCAGCAGTCAGCGGCCCGGCCGCGAACCGCTCGCGCAGCACCTCGCCGTCCAGGTCGATGCCCACCCCGCTCGCCGTCGCGATCCGTCCCGCGTCGATCACCAGGCCGTCGGAGACGTCGATCATCGCGTGCGCACCGGCCAGACCGGCAGCCGGCCCTGACTCCCACGGGGGTCGTGGGGCCCGGTGGTCCGCCATCAGGCCGGCGGCTCCCGCCCCCGCTTCGCCCGCACGACCCGTCAGGTAGAGGAGGAGCCCCCCACCGGAGCGCCCCAGCGAACCGCAGACCGCGACCGTGTCGCCGACCCGGGCCCCCGAGCGGAGCACCGGCATTCGGCCCTGGAGGTCACCGAGCGCTGTCACGGACACGACCAGGACACCGGTCGGCGCCGAGGAGAGGTCCCCCCCGATCACCGAGGCTCCTGCAGCCGCGGCCAGGGTGGCGATCCCGCGAGCGAGGTCGAGCACCCATTCCACACTCGTCTCGGGATCCGCGGCGAGGGAGACGAGCAGGCCGGTGGGCACCGCTCCCATCGCGGCGATGTCGGCGAGGTTCTGCGCGGCCACCTTGGCGCCGACGTCATGGGCACTGGACCAGTCGTCGCGCCAGTCCGAGCCACGAACCATCGTGTCGACGCTGGCCACAACTGCACCGGAGCGCGCCGTGAGCACTGCGGCGTCGTCCCCGGGCCCCACCCCCACCAGCGTGCTCCCGGCAGCTCCGGCGGCGGCATAGACCGGCGTGAGCCGTCGTAGCAGCTCGGCCTCACTCACGTCGCGCAGACGCTCCATCGTGATCAACACCCTCCCGGCCATGACGTGGGGCCATCGGCACGGTAGCGTCTGGGACGCGCCCGTCGCGACGGGCTCACCGATCGCAGGGGCCGGCTCCCGGTCCCGTCCCTGACACGAAGAGGTGGCACACCAGTGGTACAGGCCTACATCCTGGTCCAGACCGACGTCGGACGGGCCGCGTCCGTCGCCGAGGCCATCGCCGCGCTCGAGGGCGTCGTGCTCGCCGAGGACGTCACCGGCCCCTACGACGTCATCGCCCGGGTCGAGGCGAGCTCCGTCGACGAGCTCGGCAAGCTCGTCATCGCCAAGATCCAGGACGTCGAGGGCATCACCCGCACCCTCACCTGCACCGTGGTCCACGTCTGATCTCCTGCACGACCCGCACGACGGCGGCAGCGCTCTGCGGTGCCGCCGTCGTCGTGCTCTCCGGCTGCTCGAGCGCGGTCGGCGTGGCGGTGCCCGGTGCTGGTGGATCGGCGGGGTGCGTGGCCGCCGCCGCCGCGTGGCCACCCGAGGTCTCCGGGATGCCGCGCCGAGACACGACGCCCGACTCACCTGCCGTCGCCGCGTGGGGTGACCCGGCCGTGGTCGCCCGCTGCGGGGTCGCAGCGCCGGGCCCGACCGACGTCGAGTGCGTCGAGGTCGACGGGGTGGGGTGGATCCCGGAGTCGTTGAGTGACGGCATCCGGTTCACGACCTTCGGAACGGAACCAGCGATCGAGGTGCTCGTTCCGTCCGCCTACTCCCCCGAACCGCTGCTCCTGCCGGCCTTCGGCACCGCTGCGAAGGCGTTGCCCCGCAACGGTCTGCTCTGCCGCTGAGCCTTCCGGCTCCTGAGCCCGCCTCTGCCGTCAGCGCTCCCCGGGTGCCCGGGTGGTGCGACGCCTGGTCACCACCGCGGTGACCGCCAGGAGGACGAGGAGCCCGAATCCGGCACCGACGAGCAGGAACACCAGGCCGACCACCCACAGGCCGCTGTCGTCGGTCGAGGCCGCGTTCATGGCCCACGGAACGGCGAAGCCGAGGTCGCCAGCAGCAGCGAGCACGAGGACCGCCCACACGCTGGGGACCCAGAGGTAGGCAAGGACGGCGGCGGCCGAGATCGACAGCGCGCACCCGAGCACCTGCCAGGCGCGGTACGGGCCCTGGTCGACGCCGTCGACCTGGTAGTACTCGTGGTCCCACCCCAGCCAGGCGAACCACATGGCCGCCGCACAGAGGGCCAGCACGACGGCTGCGCCTGCCAGTCGGGGAAGGTCAACGCTGTGGCGGTTCGCGGTGTCCGCAGGCTGAAGTGGGCTCACGCGTGAAGTCTGGCAGCGGCGGAGTCGGCCGCGCGTCCGTACCCGTACTCAGGAGCGTTCTGATCTCTCAACCAGTGCACCCCGCCGCTCTGGAGATCACCGAGCGTGCGACCGGAGCCGAGTCAGTGCCTGAGGTGGCTCTCGAGCCGCTCCAGGGTGCCATCGACGTCGGTGAGCTTGTCCAGGCCGAACAGACCGACACGGAAGGTGGAGAAGTCCTCGGGTTCGCCGCACATCAGCGGGACCCCGGCTGCTATCTGGATGCCGTGCTGCTTGAAGGTCGCGCCGCTGCGGATGTCGGGGTCGTCGGTGTAGGCCACGACGACGCTCGGCGCGGCGAAGCCTTCGGCGGCCACCGAGGGATGGCCCATCCCGGCGAGCATGGCGCGCACACCGGCTCCGAGGGAGATCTGGGCTGCTCGCAGCTCGCTGAGGCCGGCGTCGCGGGTGCTCAGCATCATGACGGCGTTCCGCGCGAGCGCGTCGGTGGGCATCGTCACGTGGTAGGGCGTCTCGCCCTTGGCGTAGGCCTCGGTGATCGTCAGCCACTTCTTCAGGTCGACGGCGAAACTGGTCGAGGTGCTCGACATGACGGCTACCCGAGCGCCCTCGCTGAGCATCACGTAGCCCGCGCAGGGCGAGCCGCTCCATCCCTTCTGCGGTGCACTGAGCAACACGTCGACGCCGAGGTCGGGCATGTCCACCCAGAGCGCCCCGGACGCGATGCAGTCCAGCACGAAGAGGCCACCGGCTGCGTGCGTTGCAGCCGCGATGGTGCGGATGTAGTCGTCGGGCAGCAGGATGCCCGCTGACGTCTCCACGTGCGCCGCGAACACGACCTCGGCACGGGCCTGCTCGATGGCCTCGACCACCTCGGCGACCGGTGCGGGCACCCACGGGGCGTGTCGCTCGCCCGATACCGGGCGGGCCGTGCACACCGTCGTCTCGCGGGCGACGGAGCCCGCGTCGAGGATCTGGGACCACCGGTAGGAGAACAGCCCGTTGCGCACGACGAGGCAGCGACGGTCGGTCGCGAGCTGCCGCGCGACGGCCTCCATGCCGTAGGTTCCGCCACCCGGAACCACTGCGACGGTCGCAGCGCCGTAGGTCGATGACAAGACGTCGATGATGTCCTGCATCACGCCGACGAAGCGCTTCGACATGTGGTTCAGCGACCGGTCGGTGAACACCACCGAATACTCCAGCAGCCCGTCGGGGTCGACGTCAGAGCGAGGAAGAATCACGTCTGCACCTTCTCACATCAGGCTGTGCCGACTGCTGGCGCCGCCCCCGTGGCCGGATGCCGTCGGGCGCGCCCGCCTCAGCCTTGCGAGATCGGAAACACCTTCAGCGCAGACCGGTTCGTCGTTCGAGTGCGAGCGCGAGTTCGACATGCTCGTCTCTTCGGGCTTCGCCCAGCAGTCATTCGACGCCGCGTCCGGGTCGCCGGGTCGCCAGGGCGAGCAGGAGGACAACCCTGTTGTGGGAAACGTCGAGGTCGAGCCCGGTGAGCTCCTCGACGCGGGTCATCCGGTGGCGAAGCGTGTGGCGGTGCACCCCGAGCGCCCTCGCGGCGCTCTCCCACCCACCATTGTGCTCGAGGAAGACCTGGAGTGAGTGCACGAGGTCACCGTCCCCGCGCAGCAGCGGTGCGAGGGCGGAGCCGGTGAGTGCTTGGATCCGCTCGCGCACGACGTCGTCCGCGAGCACTGCCCCCAGCGTGAGCCTGTCGAAGCGCGCCGATGGCAGCCGCTCGTCCCGCGCGACCTCGCCGGCTCGGCGCGCCTGGAGGAGTGCGTGCGCCGAGAGCGCGGGAGCCATCGCTCCGCTGATCCCGAGCCCGCCCGGCCGCTGACCAGCATCGAGCACCGAGGCCTCCAGCACCGAGACCGCCACGTCGGCGTCCTCGTCCTGTACGAGGAC
>JBDTDY010000257.1:0-3358 GCA_039922835.1 Ornithinibacter sp. | reverse complement strand
GCCCGCGAACGCAGGTTCGCGGTGTGGAAGGTGGCGACGATGGGCTCGGTCGCGGCCCACAGCGCGAGGATGGAGACCGAGGGAGTCACCGGCTCGTGCAGGTGGACGACGTCGAAGTCCCCGGTCTCGAGCCAGCGCGAGACCCGCGCACTGGTGACCGGGCCGAAGTTCAGCCGGGCCACGGAGCCGTTGTAGCGCACCGGGACGGCCTTTCCGGCAGACACGAGGTAGGGGGGGAGGGAGGTGTCGTCGTCGTCGGCAGGAGCCAGCACGGAGACGTGATGACCTTCGGCGATGAAGTGTTCGGCGAGGTCGCGCACGTGGAACTGCACCCCTCCGGGCACGTCGAAGGAGTACGGGCAGACCAGTCCGATCCTCACGAGCCCTCCTCGGCCGGCGCGTCGCCTCGCGAGCGGGCCGGGTCGAGGTCCTCCACGAAGACGCGCTGGAGCATGTGCCAGTCGGCCGTGTGCGCCCGCACCTGCTCGCCGAGCACGTCGGCGCACTCCTGGGTCATCGCCATCGCCTTGGCTCGCGTCGCTCCGGCGTCGGGAACGGTGACGGGCGGATGGAAGGTGATGAGGATCCCCCACCCCTTTCCGACGCGCTCGTGGCGGATCGACACCGGGTGCAGGGGGCGATGCTCGGCCAGCGCCAGGGCCGCGGGCCCCGGCGCCATCCGGGCCCGCTGGCCGCAGAAGTCGACCTCCACACCGCGCGAGGTGAGATCGCGGTCAGCCAGCAGCGGGATGATCCCCGGGCGCCGGGCAGCGGCGCGCAGCGCGGGGAAGACGTCGAGTCCACCGGTGAGCGGCAGGATCGTCATCCCCAGCCCCTGCCGGAAGGCGAGGAACTCCTCGAAGACCGCCTCCGGCTCCAGTCGCTCGGCGACGGTGGTCACCGGCCCCAGTGCCGTGGTGCCCCAGGCCCCGGCCAGGTCCCAGTTGCCCATGTGCCCCAGGAAGCACACCACCGAGCCGCCGTCCTCGATGACGGCTCGCACCGGAGCGTCGCCCTCGACCCGAACGCGCGCGGCGATCCCCTCGGGGCCGAGGTCCGGCAGCCGGAACGCCTCGCAGTAGTAGCGCAGGTAGGCGCGCATCCCGGTGCGCACGAGGGCATCCAGCTCAGCCTCGGAGAGCTCCGGGCGCACCCGCGCGTAGTTGGCGCGCAGCCGCTTCGCTCCCCCGCGGGCGACGGTGAGGTCGGCGGCGGCGTCGAAGAGTGCGTAGGCGGCGCGTTCCGGCATCCGGCGGACCGCTCCCCACCCGAGTCGGTGCCCACCCACGACCAGGGTGTCGCGCAACGCCTCAGGCACCAGGCTCACGTGAGGCCCAGGGCCTGTCGGCGGACCTCGAGCATCCGCTGCACCACCGTCACGAGGCTGGCGACGGCCAGGGCCGCGAGCACCACGGCGAGCACGATCTCGGGGAGGAACCACCCGACCAGGCCCGTCGTGAGGAGCACCACCACGAGGCGGTCCGCCCGCTCGGCAATGCCCACGTTGGCGGTCATCCCGAGCCCCTCGGCCCGCGCCTTCGCGTAGGAGACCACACTGCCCAGGATCAGGCAGGCGAGCGCGAGGCCGGCCATGAGGGGCGCCAGGCTGCTCTCCTCCTGACCGCGCCCGGCGTAGTAGAGGACCAGCCCGCCGAAGATGGCTGCGTCCCCCACGCGGTCGAGGGTCGAGTCGAGGTAGGCGCCCCAGTTGCCACTGCGACCGATCTTGCGGGCCATGATGCCGTCGACCGTGTCCGAGAACACGAACGCGGTGATGACCAGCGTGCCCACGAGGAACTCACCGCGGGGATAGAAGGCCAGCGAGCCGAAGCACACCCCCAGGGTGCCGATGACGGTCACCACGTCGGGGCTGATGCCGAGGCGGATGAGCACCGCGGCCACGGGGGTCAGCAGCTTGGTGAAGAAGGCGCGCGCGTATCGGTTGAGCATGGTGCGCCCAGCGTAGTGGGGCCCGGGGGTGCGGCCGTGCGCACTCGCCGAGGGCTCAGGTGGTGGGCCAGTGCTCCACGAGCCGGGCGCGAGTGTCCTCCAGCAGCACGGGCAAGGCCTTGGTGCGGGCGATGATCGGCAGGAAGTTCGCGTCGCCTCCCCAGCGCGGGACGACGTGCTGGTGCAGGTGCGCGGCGACGCCGGCCCCCGCCACCGCGCCCTGGTTCATCCCCAGGTTGAAGCCCATCGGTGCCGATGCGGCCTCCAGGGCCCGGATGGCGTCCTTGGTCAGGGAGGTGAACTCGATGGTCTCCTCGTCGGTGAGGTCGACGTAGAGCGCGACGTGGCGATACGGGCACACCAGCACGTGGCCCGGGTTGTAGGGGAAGAGGTTCAGCACGACGTAGCAGTGCTGCCCGCGGTGCACGATGAGACCCGTCGCGTCCTCGCGCCCGGGGGCCGCGCAGAAGGGGCACCCGTCGCCGGCATCCGCGGTCGGGCGCTCGCCCTCGATGTAGGCCATCCGGTGGGGGGTCCAGAGCCGCTCGAAGCCGTCGCCGTCCCCGGCGAAGTCGGCAGGGTCCTCGTGCACCGGCATCCCTCGATCCCTCTCAGCGCAGATGGCTTGCTCCATTGAAGTCGATCACGGCCCCCGTGGCCCACTCCGCGCCCGGCGAGGCGAGGGTGAGCACCGCTTCGGCGACCTCCTCCGGCCTGGCAACCCGCCCGAACGGGCTCTGGGCCCGGGTGCGCTCGCCCGCCTCCCCGACGAGCGCCGGCCCTGCCATCTCGGTCTCGATGAAGCCCGGCGCCAGGCTCGTCACGGCGATGCCGTGGGGGCCCAGGTGCAGTGCCATGGACTGGCCGAAGGCGTGCAGGGCCGCCTTGCTGGCCCCGTATGCCGGGATGTCCGGCTCCCCGCGGTAGGCGCCGCGCGACCCCACGTTGACGATCCGCCCCACTGGCACCCCGGCGGCCGGAGGGGTGTCGATCATCTGCCGCGCCACGCACCAGGTGAGGTTGGCCGGCCCCAGGAGGTTGGTCGCGAGGGTGCCTTGCCAGACCTCGACCCAGTCCTGGTATGCCGTGGCGTCCAGCGGGTGGTCGCCGCGCCTGCTGCCACCCCGGGTCGGCGCCACGATCATCGCCGCGTTGTTCACCAGCACGTCGACCCGGCCCAGGTGCGAGGCGGCCTCCGCGGCGATCCGTGCGACGGCATCCGGGTCGGCCAGGTCCCCCGCGACCCGGGCGTGCCCCGTTCCTGGCAGCGACCCCAGGACTGCGTCGGCCAGCTCCAGCGAGGCCTCACCCCGGTGGTGCACCACCACGCGGTCACCATCCGCCGCGAAGGCACGGGCCACTGCGGCGCCCACGCCACGAGAGGCTCCCGTCACCAGGACGCCTCGGG
>JBDTDY010000256.1:0-2935 GCA_039922835.1 Ornithinibacter sp. | reverse complement strand
CATCGGAGGTGTCCTTGAGTCGATGGCTCAGCTCTCGGACTATCTCGAGCGTGTCGTGCACGCGGTGCGCCGGCACGTCGACGGCTGCGACGAGGTGGGGGTGACGATCCTCTCCCAGGACCGCCCGCACACCGCGGCCTACACCACTGTGAGGACGCTGGAGATCGACGCGGTGCAGTACGCCCTGGATGAGGGTCCGTGCCTCGACGCGGCGAGGCAGCAGCGTGAGTTTCGCGTCGATGACCTCGCCGTCGACGACGGCCGTTGGCCACGGTTCGCCCAGGAGTGTCGCCAGGACGGGATGCGCGCCCTGCTGGCGGTCCCGCTCGTGAGTGGCGAGCAGTGTGTCGGCGCGGTGAACCTCTACGCCTGGGCGCCATCGGCGTTCGACGGCTTCGACGCGGCCCTGGTCCGCGTCGCAGCGGCGCGGTGTGCCGATGCGGTGGTGGCCGTGACGGCCCTTGACGGGGCACATCGCCTCGTTGGCCAGCTCGAGCAGGCGATGGCCAGCAGGGCCGTGATCGAGCAGGCGAAGGGTGTCCTCATGGCGATGCGTGGCGTGCCCGAGTACGACGCGTTCGAGTTCTTGCGCAAGACCTCCCAGGACCGCAACGTCAAGGTGCGCGACCTTGCCACCCAGGTCGTCGCGGGCGTGCTGCGCGATGTCGCGCCGTCACCGTCATGACTCTGCTCTAACATCGCCGTATGCCGCGACCGCACGCCGCTGCACTCGTCGAGGACACCTACCACGGGTGGATCGCCGGGTCGCTGCGTGAGCGCGGCTGGCGCACCCGCATCGTCCCGTTCACCGGCTACGGCAGCGTGGCCCAGCTGCGCGTGCTCGCGAGGGTGCTGGTCACCCGGGCCAGCGCCGTCGACGAGCCCGAGGACATGACGTATGCCGGCCGGTTGCGTGCGGTAGAGCTCGAGACCCGTGGCTGGCGGGCCTTCCTCGGGGCGCCGGCCATGGACGAGAAGGTCACGGTGCGCGTCAACGAGCGCTTGATCCCGACGCGCACCGACCGAGGTGGCTACATCGACCTCACCGTGCGCGGCCACGGCCTGCGCCCCGGCTGGCACCAGATCTACCTCAGCTCACCCGATGCCGAGCCGATCGAGGTGCCGGTGCTGGTCGTGGGCACGACCCAGACCCACGGCATCATCTCCGACATCGACGACACGGTGCTCTCCACCTCCCTGCCGCGCCCGCTCATCGCCGGCTGGAACACCTTCATCAAGGCGGAGGGCACCCGTCGCCCCGTCTCGGGGATGGCCACCCTCTACCGCGAGCTGCTGGCGTCCCAGCCGGGTGCACCCGTCGTCTACCTCTCCACCGGGGCGTGGAACACCCAGCCGCTGCTCACCCGCTTCCTGCGGCGCAACGGCTATCCGGCCGGTCCGATGCTCCTCACCGACTGGGGACCCACGAACACGGGGTGGTTCCGCTCGGGTCAGCAGCACAAGCAGGCCTCGTTGCACCGACTGGCCCGGGAGCTGCCGCACATCCGATGGCTGCTCGTCGGCGACGACGGACAGCACGACCCCACCCTCTACTCCGACTTCGCAGCCAAGCGCCCCGACCGGGTGCGTGGCATCGCGATCCGCGAGCTGTCCGCCGGGGAGCAGGTGCTCTCCCACGGGGTCCCGGTCGCGATCGACGACCTCACGTCCGATGAGGGCACCCGCCTCGAGGTGCCCGTGGTGCGCGCCACCGACGGCTACGGCCTCGCCCGCGGGGTGCGTCAGCTGTGGACCGGGGAGCCCCGCCACAGCAGCCTCGCGGTGCGCTCCTCCGCGGCGTTCGTCTCGACCGACGACCAGGCGGCAGACGCCTCGACCGACGACCCGCCGGCGGACCCCGTCCCGCACCCGGACGAGCGGTAGCGTCGGCGCATGCCAGAGCTGCCGGAGGTCCAGGCCCTCGTCGACTTCCTCGCCGAGCGCACAGCGGGGCTGGCCGTCACCGGGGTCGAGCTCGGGTCGATCTCGGTGCTGAAGACCTTCACGCCGCCTCCGCAGGCGCTCGTCGGAGCCCCGGTCGATGGGGTGAGCAGGCACGGGAAGTTCCTCGACCTCGATTGCGGCGGAACGCATCTGGTCTTCCACCTGGCCCGAGCAGGCTGGCTCAGGTGGTCCGAGTCGATCCCGGCCACCGTCCTGCGACCGGGGAAGTCGCCGATCGCTCTCCGGGTCCGTCTCGATGACGGCTCCGGGTTCGACCTCACCGAGGCCGGCACGAAGAAGAGCCTCGCGGCATACATCGTCGGTCGCCCTTCAGACGTCCCCGGCATCGCGGCGCTCGGGCCGGACCCCATGGCAGCATCGTTCTCGCAGAGCGACTTCGCCGCCATCGTCAGTGGCCATCGGATGCAGGTCAAGGGTCTTCTGCGGGACCAGTCGATCCTCGCAGGGGTGGGAAATGCCTACTCCGACGAGATCCTGCACGTGGCCAAGCTGTCACCCTTCGCCATCTCGGCCAGCCTGAAGGAGGAGGACGTCGAACGCTTGTATGCCGCGCTGCGGGGCACGCTGTCCGCTGCGGTCCGGGCCGCCTCGGGCAAGCCGACCAAGGAGCTCAAGGACGCCAAGCGTGCAGGGATGCGTGTGCACGGTCGCACGGGGGAGGTGTGCCCGGAGTGTGGCGACACCGTGCGCGAGGTGTCGTTCGCGGACTCCTCGCTGCAGTACTGCGCCACCTGCCAGACCGGGGGCAAGCCGCTGGCCGACCGGCGCACGAGCAAGTTCCTGAAGTAGCGCAGGTTGCTTCGAGCCAGCCCTCACGAGCCGAGAGATTCGCGTCCGCGGAGGTGATCGGACCGTCGCGCCACGAGGGCTTTCATGCTCACGCCTTTTCCTGGGTCGAGGCGTCCTGCGCGCTGAGATCCTTCGGGGTCAGCTGATGACGCGGGGCGACGGTGAGGACGAGGTCTCGGGT
>JBDTDY010000255.1:0-4252 GCA_039922835.1 Ornithinibacter sp. | reverse complement strand
ACGGCGGGGAGTAGCACCGACAGGAGGGCATCCGCTCGCCAGATCGACGCCCGTCGCCCGCGTGATGATGGCCGAACGGGTGATGGCGCCCACCCCCCGCGACCCGCCACGCTCATGGGACCGGCTCCTCGTACAGGGGTGAGGTCCCGGTCGGGGTGACCCACGGGGGCCCTCGCTCATCGTCATGTGGGGGTTGCCATCATGTCCAAATTCTCGACCAGACGCGCGTTCGCCGCGGTGACGGCGTTCGGCGAGGCACTCCCGCTCGCTGCGACGGTGGGTGCACCGGCGTCGGCCTCGCCCTCGTCGACGCCATCCGCGGTGATGCGTCCGTCCCCGGGAGGCGCTTCGCCGGCAGCGCGCGACGGGGTGAGCGAGCTGGACACCCGCTTCGCCGACGGCCAGGGTGCCGCGGCTGCCACCAGATCTGTCGTGGCACAGGGCGCGGCGCTCACCCGACCGTCGAAGAGCTCGCCGGATGCGGTGGCACGCCGCTATCTCAAGGACTCTCGCGCGGAGTTCGGCCTCCGCCCAGCCCAGGTGGCTGCGCTCCGGCTCACCATGACCGACCGCGACGGCGATGTCACCTACCTGCGCTATCAGCAGGTGGAGTCCGGGCGAGACGTCTTTGCGGGGACCGCCCTGGTCGTCGTCGGCGCGGCGGGCACGGTGCTGCAGGCGAGTGCCTCCTTCGTGCCGGATGCGGGGGCCGCGCCCTCCGCGACGCTCTCCGCCGGGCAGGCCGTCGCCGCTGTGGGCGCGGCGGTCTCGCCGCGGACCGTTGTCGAGCCAGGGCGCAGGCTCGGACAGAGCAAGGGAATCCAGCGCTTCCAGAACACCCTCGCGGTCACTGACCTGCCGGGCGCGGATCCGGTGACCGCCGAGCTCGTGACGGTGGACACCGACGCCGGTCCTCGCGCCGCGTGGCGCGTGCACGCCGAGCGGGCGTCGAACGCCGACTACCTCTCCCTCGTCGACGCGGTGACCGGCGAGGTGCTGCTCCTGGACAACCAGGTGAGCAGCGACGTCCAGGGCACCGTCTACCAGGGCGACGATCCCGAGGCCGGTGCGCGTTCGACGATCGTCTTCCCCTCCGGGTGGGTCGACGCCGGGGGGAAGACCACCTCGGGCAACAACACCAACACCTACCAGGACGCGGCGGGCGACAACACGTCCATGGATGCCGACCAGCCGCAGGCCGCCGACACGCACTTCACCTACGCGTGGGGTGACCCGTGGGGTGCGAGCACCGACGGAGCGGAAGGCGACCTGCCGCTCACCGGGGCCGACCGCGATGCCGTGGTGACCCAGCTCTTCTACTACACGAACTGGTACCACGACTACGCCTACGACCTCGGCTTCACCGAGTCCGCCCGCAACTTCCAGAACGACAACGGCGCCAACGGCGGGAGCGGTGGCGACGCGGTCGAGGCCGAGTCCGACGCGAACTTCACCGGCGAGCAGTGCGACGACAACGGCACCGCGGTGAAGTGCCTCAACAACGCCAACTTCAACGCCAACGGGCCCGACGGCACCAAGCCCCGCATGCAGATGTATGTCGGCGACACCAACCCCGGTGGGGCCGCGCGGCGCACGCAGCGGGCGAACAACAGGGACACCGTGATCCACGAGTACACCCACGGGGTGACCGGCCGGATCATCTCCGACGGCAACCTCGCCGGCGGGATCCAGAGCAAGTCCCTCGGTGAGGGTTGGAGCGACGCCCTCGCCACCTCGATCAACGAGGACCCCGTCTACGGCGAGTACAACAACGGCAACTACACCACCGGCATCCGCGGGGTGGCCTATGACGACGACTCGCTGGAGTACGGAGACTTCAGCGGCACCAGCGAGCACAACAACGGCCGGATCTGGGCCATGAACATGTGGGAGACCCGAGCAGCCCTCATCGCCAGGTACGGCTACGACGCAGGCAAGGCCATGCACGAGAAACTGCTGATCTCGGGGATGAAGAACACCGCGGACAGCCCGAGCTTCCACGACGCCCGCACCGGGTACCTCCTCGCCGACTCGATCCTGAACCCCACGGCCACGGTCGGGGTCGGCGCGAACTGGTGTCGGATCTGGAACGTCTTCGCGGACAACGAGCTCGGCGTGACGGCAGGCCCCGACGCAGACACGGCCAACTCCGGAAGCCTCACGGTGAGCACCGCCACACCCGCGGAGTGCGATCCGGTGGCGGCCATTGCTGAGGTCGGACCCCGGCCGGAGGGGTCGGACATCACCTTCGACGGCACGTCAACCGTCGGCGGAGACTCCGGCGACACCCTCACCTACGCCTGGGACCTCGACAACGACGGTGCCTATGACGACTCCGCCTCCAAGACTCCGACGTGGTCCTACGGGGACGACGGCGCTCGCACGGTGGGTCTGAAGGTGACCAACAGCTCGGGATACACGGACACTGCCTCGCTGAACTTCAGCACGGTCAACGTCGCGCCCACCGTGACCGTCGACCTCGCCGATCTCGCCGGGATGAACGAGGGCGACACACGCACCGTCACGGCGACCTTCAGTGACCCGGGGTGGCAGGACACCTACAGCGGCAAGGTCGAGCTCGGCACGACCTACCTGTCCGACGTCGTGCCCGCGGTGTCCGTCGACACCCAGGGGTCGAAGGGGCCGGGTGACACCGCTGGTGCCACGCCCGACCTCGGGAGCGCCACCGCGGAGGTGACCTACGGGGACAACGGCACCTACGCCGTGACCGTGGCGATCACCGACGACGACGGCGGCGTGGGCGACGACGCAGGCAACGCGATCGTGGGCAACGTCGAGCCGACAGCGGTGATCGACACCAACGGGGAGCAGGTCTACGACGGGGTGAGCGCCTTCGTGCTGGAGGCAGGGGAGGACCTCACGGTGCCGGTGTCCTCGAAGGACCCGGGCTCGGACGACCTGACCTTCAGGTGGGACTGGGACGGCCCACTCAACGGTGAGACCCCCGACGTGCAGACCTCGCTCAACGACCCACCCGGGGTCGACCCCGCGAGCAGCCCGAGCGTCAACGCGCGCGCGGTGACGCTCGAGGCGACCCACGCCTACGCCGGCGCATGCCTCTACGACCTCGAGGTCTCGGTGCAGGACGACGACTCCGGATCCGCGTCGGACACCGCGGTGGTCCTCGTCACGGGCAACGGCACGACGTCCAAGGGTCACGGGTGGTGGCTGAACCAGTACCGCACGAAGCCGCCGAACAGCTTCACCCCGGCGCAACTGCAGTGCTACCTCGACATCGTCGGATACCTCAGCCTCGTCTTCGACGAGGACACCGACGCGAGCACCAGGGCCAAGGCGGAGAAGGTGCTCAACAACCCAGCGAAGGCACCCGCCGACGTGATCTTCGACCAGCAGGCGCTGGGCGCGTGGCTGAACTTCGCCAACGGTTCGGTCAAGCTCGACACCCCGGTCGACACCGACGGTGTGGGTGGCGTCGACAGCACGTTCGGCGCCGCGATGTTCCACGCGGAGACGGTGCGGATGGACCCGGCGTCGACGTCGAAGCAGATCAAGGCGCAGAAGGACGTCGTCGAGCGGATCGCCACCGTCAGCGGCCCGTGATCCTCGACCCGTCGCACAGGCTCTTGGTCACAACCATGACCTAACGGACAACGACGTCGATCACGAACTGTCGCACCGGGGTCTGGCAGGGGTCCGCTGCGGTTCGACAGGTCGGCGTCCCGACGGTGGTGACGCTCGCGACCCCGCGCTCGCGGGAGGTGAGGGTCCAGGAGCGACTCCCGGCTCCCTCGTCCGAGACATCCTCAGAGATGGTCACCGCGGACCCCGCGACCAGGGGGTCGGACCAGGTCCACTGGGCCGTCGGCAGGAACAGGACAGCCGTGCCTGCCAGCGGCAGGGTGAGGACCGAGCCGTCGTCGTCCACGCTGACTCTCGGGATGCCGTTCCCGGCCGTCGCGTCCCGGGTGCCTGTCGTGCCGTTCGGCCCGGTCGGAGCAGGGAGTGGCGAGGTCACCGCCGGGGTGTTCGGTCCCGTTGGTGCTGCGGAGCCGCACCCGCCCAGCAGGAGCACCAGCGTGGCGAAGCCCGTCGTCAGCACCCCGGCAGACCCCATACCTCGACGGTACGCGAGGGGGCCATCCCGCCGACTACCAATCCTTGACCGATCCTTTGCCCCCACCAGACCCACCCCGCGCCCGCGCGGTCCTACATTTCTTGAGCCGCACCACCTCGTGCGTCCCTCCGGAAGGTCTCCCCATGCGATCACGCT
>JBDTDY010000254.1:0-2761 GCA_039922835.1 Ornithinibacter sp. | reverse complement strand
GCGGTGTGTCACTTCAGTGCGAGCGACCCGAGGTCGATCGTGCCGAAGGCGGTGATCTTCACGTCGGTCACCTTGTCCGACCAGCCAATGGTCGTCGTGCCGTACCACAGCGGGATGGAGGGCATGTCGTTGGCGAGCAACGCCTCAGCCTCCTGGTACTTGGCGTTGGCTGCAGCCGGGTCCGTCTCAGCAGCCGCGTCGACGAGGAGCTTGTCGAACGCCGGGTTGGAGTAGTCGCCGTCGTTGGAGGACGAGCCGGTCTTGTAGATGGGGGCGAGGAAGTTCTCGATCGACGGGTAGTCCATCTGCCAGCCGGTGCGGAACATGCCCTTCATCTTGCGGTCCGCGATCTGGCTGCGGAAGGTGGCGAAGTCGACGACACCGGTGGCGATGCAGTCCACGCCGAGAGCCTGCTTGATGCTGTTGCAGGTGGCCTCGGTCCACTCCTTGTGCGCCGCGTCGGCGTTGTAGGACAACGTCATCTTGCCGCCCTTGAAGCCGCCGGCCTCGTCAAGCTTGGCCTTGGCCTTGGCCGGGTCGTAGGTGCAGAACTCGCCGCACTGGTTGGCCTTGTAGCCGTCAACGACCGGGGACACCCAACCGGTGGCCGGCTTGCGGGTGTTGTTGAAGATCTGCTTGATGATCTCATCGCGGTTGATCGCCATCGAGATCGCCTGGCGCACCTTGGGATCGGCGTAGTTGGGGTCGACCTTGGCCGGCGCGAAGGTGATCGTCTGGATGACGCCGGTCTCCTTCTGCGCGTTGCGATCAGTGAGGTCGGTCTTGTACTTGTCGTCGATCAGCGCGCTCGCCGGGATCTCGTCGGTGACGTCGAGGTTGTTGGCAAGGACGTCGTTGTAGGCGGAGTCCGCATCTTGGTAGATCTTGAACGTGACCTTGTCGAGCTTCCCAGCGAAGTCACCGGAGTAGTCGGCGAACTTGGACAGGACGATGGACTGCTCCTTGGTCCACGAGTCGAGCTTGTAGGGACCGGAACCGATCGGCTTGTCACCGAACGCCTTCGGGTCCTTGAAGAATGCCTCGGGAAGGGGGGAGAAGGCTGAGTAGCCGAGCCGGACCGGGAGGTTCGAGACCTTCTCGGTGGTCTTGATCGTGAACGACGTGTCGTCGACGACGACCAGCCCGCTCATGGCCTCGGCCTTGGGCTTGCCACCCTCGCACGGGTCATCCGGGTTGGTCGTGCCGGTGCACTGGAGGTCACCGAAGCCCTCGATGGGCTCCATGAAGTAGCCGGAGCTCTGGCCGTTGGGGCCGTACGCGGCATAGTTCCAGGCATCGACGAAGCTCTTGGACGTGATGGGCGTGCCGTCGTGGAACTTCCGGCCTTCCTTGAGCTTCACGGTGAAGTTCTGGTTGTCGGTCGTCTCGATCGACTGCGCGATGTCGTTCTCGGGCTTGGCCGTGTCGGCGTCGTAGTGGACGAGCTTGGAGAAGATGGCGTCGATGACGTTGCCGCCACAGGTCTCCGTCGTGTTGCTCGGAACGAGCGGGTTCTGCGGGTTGCAACCCCGGATGGTGACGTCCCCTCCGGTCTTGGTGCTCCCTGCCGTCGTCGTGCCGCCGTCGCCGTCGCCGCTACCGCAACCAGCGGCGAGCAGGGCAACTGCGGACATGGCCGCAACCGCGACCGTGCGAGTATTTCCTCGCATGGATGTCCTCCTACGTGAGTGGTGTCGCCACTCGTGGTCGAGTGTGCGTTTCGCGGCGATCCCGGTCGGAATCGTCGCGGGGTGCAGCCCGTGGCCTGCGCCCCCATGAAAGTCCACAAACCGGGCGAATGGAAGTTTAGAAGCCCTCCGAGACCCGATTGTGACCGAAGTGCGACCGCCTCGACTCCTGGCCGGAGAATCTGCGGTTCGCTGCCGATACGGTGGCAGCGTGACCGCCTACGACGACGACCTCCGCCTGGCCCACGTCCTCGCTGACGCGGTCGAGCGCGTGACGGTCTCCCGGTTCCGTGCGGAGGACCTGCGCGTGGACACCAAGCCAGATCTCACCCTGGTCAGCGACGCCGACCGCGACGCCGAGGAGCTGATTCGCCACCAGCTGAGGCGCACCCGGCCCCGGGACGCCGTCATCGGCGAGGAGTTCGCCCCCACCGGCTCCAGTCCGCGCCAGTGGGTGCTCGACCCGATCGACGGGACCCACAACTTCGTCCGCGGTGTGCCCGTCTGGGCGACCATCATCTCCCTGGTCGACGATGGCGTCCCCGTCCTCGGCCTGGTGGCCGCGCCGGCCCTCGGCCGACGCTGGTGGGCGACCCTGGGCTCCGGTGCGTGGGCCGGTAAGAGCCTCACCTCCGCACGCAGGTTGCACGTCTCGCAGGTGAGCCGCGTGCAGGACGCGTCCCTGTCCATCTCCAGCACCTCCTCCTGGCGGGCCGTCGATCGCCAGGAGCAGATGCTGGACCTCGCCCACGACTGCTGGCGCGAGCGCGGCTTCGGCGACTTCTGGTCCTACATGCTGCTCGCCGAGGGGGCGGTCGACATCGCCGCCGAACCCGAGCTGGGACTGCACGACATGGCCGCCCTGGTGCCCATCGTCACCGAGGCCGGGGGTCGGTTCACCTCGCTCGCGGGTGTCGACGGCCCGCACGGCGGCAACGCGCTGGCGACGAACGGCCTGCTCCACGACGAGGTGCTCGCACGCATCGGCGTGACCTGAGGTCGGGGCGGTCCCGACGCCCCCGCTCAGAAGAGCGAGCCCTGGTCGTCCTCGGTGGGGACTCCCTCGAGCCGCA
>JBDTDY010000253.1:0-17653 GCA_039922835.1 Ornithinibacter sp. | reverse complement strand
GTCGCATCCGAATCGAAGTCGCCGTAGGCCTTGATGATCCGCACGTGCCGAGCGCGGTGGCGACCTATCCGACCGCCGACTGGCACGAGCGGGAGGCGTGGGACATGTTCGGCATCATCTTCGACGGTCACCCCGCCCTGACTCGGGTCCTCATGCCCGACGACTGGCCCGGTCACCCGCAGCGCAAGGACTACCCACTCGGCGGCATCCCGGTCGAGTACAAGGGCGGCACGGTGCCTCCGCCCGACGAGCGGAGGGCATACAACTGATGACCACCCACGACAGCGACACCGACTTCTCGGCCCGCGACGTGTTCGAGAGCCGTGACACCTCCGAGGAGCCCAGCCCCGGACTGGATCCCCGGCTCCCCGGTGCCGACCCCTACGGCGCCTCCGTCGACGACGGCGTGGAGGGCGCGACGGTCTTCACCGTCTCCGGTGGTGACTGGAACGACCTCGTCGACGAGGCGACCGCGCTCCACGAGGAGCGGATCGTCGTCAACATGGGCCCGCAGCACCCGTCCACGCACGGGGTGCTCCGCCTGATCCTCGAGCTCGACGGCGAGACGGTGACCGAGGCGCGTGCCGGAATCGGCTACCTGCACACCGGCATCGAGAAGAACATGGAGTTCCGCACCTGGACCCAGGGCGTGACCTTCTGCACCCGGATGGATTACCTCACCCCGATGTTCCAGGAGACCGCCTACTGCCTGGCGATCGAGAGGCTCCTCGGGGTCACCGACAAGATCCCCGAGCGGGCCAGCACGATCCGCGTCCTGATGATGGAGCTCACCCGGATCAGCTCGCACCTCATCGCCATCGGCACCGGCGGCATGGAGCTGGGCGCCACGACGGTGATGACCGTCGGGTTCCGCGAGCGCGAGCGCATCCTTCGCGTCTTCGAGGCGATCACCGGCCTGCGGATGAACAACGCCTACGTCCGCCCCGGTGGGGTGGCCCAGGACGTGCCGCACGGTGCCGTCGACATGATCCGCGAGGTCATCAGCGAGCTGCGGCGCGGCATCGGCGAGCTCGAGGCGCTGCTCAACGAGAACCCGCTCTTCAAGGGTCGCACCGTGGGGGTCGGCTACCTCGACCTCACCGGCTGCATCGCGCTCGGCATGACCGGTCCGGTCCTGCGCTCCACGGGCCTGCCGCACGACCTGCGCAAGTCGGCGCCCTACTGCGGTTACGAGACCTACGACTTCGAGGTCCAGACGCGATCGAGCTGCGACGCCTACGGCCGGTACCGGGTGCGTGTCGACGAGATGTACGAGTCGCTGAAGATCGTCGAGCAGACCCTCGACCGGCTCCAGCGCACCGAGGGCCAGCCGGTGATGGTGGAGGACAAGAAGATCGCGTGGCCGGCGCAGCTCGCGATCGGCGGCGACGGCCAGGGCAACAGCCTGGACCACATCCGCGAGATCATGGGCACCTCCATGGAGGCGTTGATCCACCACTTCAAGCTCGTCACCGAGGGCTTCCGCGTGCCCGCCGGTCAGGCGTATGTCGCGGTCGAGTCCGCCAAGGGTGAGCTCGGCTGCCATGCCGTGTCCGACGGTGGCACCCGTCCCTACCGGGCGCACTTCCGTGACCCGAGCTTCAACAACCTCCAGGCCGTGGCCGCGATGTGCGAGGGCTCCCAGGTAGCCGACGTCATCGTGGCGGTGGCCTCCATCGACCCCGTCATGGGAGGTGTCGACCGCTGATGTCAGAAAACTTCGGCCGCCAGACCGCTGCTGGGCACCTCACCGTCAGTGACGCGTCCAAGGAGGCCTATGCCCCCGACGTCGAGGAGGGGCTGCGCGCCGACTTCGCCGAGGTCATGGCGCGCTATCCCGAGAAGCGCTCCGCCCTGCTGCCGATGCTGCACCTGGTGCAGTCGGTCGACGGCTACGTGACGGGCCGGGGCATCGAGCTGTGCGCCGAGCTGCTCGAGCTCACGACGGCCGAGGTCTCCGGGGTCGCGACGTTCTACACGCAGTACAAGCGCCACCCCAACGGGGAGTACACCGTCGGGGTCTGCACCAACACCCTGTGCGCGATCATGGGCGGCGACGAGATCTTCGACGCCGTCTCCGAGCACCTCGGGGTCGGGCACGACGAGACCACCGCCGACGGCAAGATCACCCTCGAGCGCGTCGAGTGCAACGCCGCGTGCGACTACGCGCCCGTCGTGATGGCCAACTGGGAGTTCTTCGACAACCAGACGCCGTCCTCCACGATCGAGCTCGTCGAGGACCTCCGGGCCGGGACCCCCGTGGCCCCGACCCGTGGCCCCAGCCGCGTGTGCACCTTCAAGCAGGTGAGCAGGGTGCTCGCTGGCTTCCCCGACGGCCTCGCCGACGAGGGTGTCGGCGCCGGCCCACCCACGCTGCTCGGTCTGCGCATCGCCAAGGAGCAGGGCTGGACCGCGCCGGAGGGCGCGTCGTCACGTCCTGCCGCACAGAGTCCGGATGCCGGTGGCGCGGCTGGTTCGGGAGCGGCCGCCACACCCGGGAGCACCGAGACGACCCCCGCGAGCGCCGACGCGACGACCACCCACGCCGAGCCCGCAGCAGCCAGGGACGAGAGCGACGACACCCCGGGTGAGAAGCCGAAGGGCAAGGCGGCGGCTGCCACGACGAAGAAGCCGGCTCGACGCGCGACGGCCAAGGAACGCAAGGGTGCACCCGTCGTCTCCACCGGTGACGGGGTGAGCGGGGAGTCCCGCGAGGTCCAGCCCCCGGCCGACACCGTCGACATCGCCCCCGCCCAGAAGGCGGACCCGAAGAACCCCAAGGACCGTGCGGCCACCATCTCGGCCCAGAGTGCGTCGGTCCCCGTGGGCCAGGACGCGACACCGAGCGCCACCCTCTTCGACGCTGCTGAGCCAGCAGGCGCCGAGCCCGAGACCATCAAGCCCGAGACCATCAAGCCCGAGACCACCAAGCCCGACACCACCGAGCGAAAGGGCGAATGATGGCGAACACGCTCACCCCGATCCTCAGCGCCTTCTGGGACGACCCGCAGTCCTGGACCCTGGAGACCTACCTGCGCAACGGTGGCTACCGGGCGCTCGACAAGGCCCTCGGGATGCAGCCTGCCGACATCATCAGCGCGGTGAAGGACTCCTCGCTGCGCGGTCGTGGGGGTGCGGGGTTCCCGACGGGGATGAAGTGGTCGTTCATGGCGCCGCCGGACGGTGGGGCCCGCTACCTCGTCGTCAACGCCGACGAGTCCGAGCCGGGCACCTGCAAGGACACCCCGCTGATGATGGCCAACCCCCACGTCCTCGTCGAGGGGATGATCATCAGCTCCTACGCCATCGGCTGTGAGCACGCCTTCATCTACCTGCGGGGCGAGGTCGTCCACGTCTACCGGCGGCTGATGCGGGCCGTCGAGGAGGCCTACGCAGCAGGCCACCTGGGCACCGACATCCACGGGTCCGGAGTGAGCATGAACATCACCGTCCACGCCGGGGCCGGGGCCTACATCTGTGGCGAGGAGACCGCGCTGCTCGACAGCCTCGAGGGTCGCCGGGGGCAGCCGCGCTCCAAGCCGCCGTTCCCCGGGGCCGCGGGCCTGTATGCGCGCCCCACCTCGGTCAACAACGTCGAGTCGATCGCCTCGGTGCCCGGGATCATCCTGGAGGGCGCCGACTGGTTCACCTCGATGGGCACCGAGAAGTCGACCGGCTTCGGCATCTTCAGCCTCTCCGGGCACGTGAAGAACCCCGGACAGTTCGAGGCCCCCCTCGGCATCACCCTGCGCGAGCTGCTCGACCTGGCCGGCGGCATGCGCGACCCCGACAAGGCGCTGAAGTTCTGGACCCCGGGCGGCAGCTCCACCCCGTTGTTCACGGCCGAGCACCTGGACGTGCCCCTCGACTTCGAGTCCGTCGGTGCGGCCGGCTCGATGCTCGGCACGCGCGCCCTGCAGATCTTCGACGAGAGCACCTGCGTGGTGCGCGCCGTCGACCGGTGGACCGACTTCTACATGCACGAGTCCTGCGGCAAGTGCACCCCGTGTCGTGAGGGCACCTGGTGGCTCAAGCAGATCCTCGGTCGCCTGGAGAACGGTCAGGGCAGCGAGGAGGACCTCGACAAGCTCCTCGACATCTGTGACAACATCCTCGGTCGTGCCTTCTGTGCCCTCGGCGACGGCGCGACGAGCCCGGTCACCAGCTCCATCCAGTACTTCCGCGACGAGTACATCGCGCACCTCACCCACGGTGGGTGCCCGTTCGACCCGCACGCGTCGACGCTGTTCGCCAAGGATGGCGGCGACACCCAGACCAAGGAGAGCGTGACCGCATGACGACCACGCCGCAGACGAGCGCGCCGGCCGCCGCCGACCTCGTCACGTTCACGATCGACGGGGAAGAGGTCTCGGTCCCCAAGGGCACCCTGGTCATCCGGGCCGCCGAGACGCTGGGGATCGACATCCCCCGCTTCTGCGACCACCCCGGTCTGGACCCCATCGGGGCCTGCCGCCAGTGCCTCGTCGAGGTCGCGATGCCCGGGCGACCCGATGCCGACGGCAACCCCGGCGAGCCCAGCTGGATGCCCAAGCCGCAAGCGTCCTGCACGATGGTCGCCGCACCGGGGATGCTGGTGAAGACCCAGCACACCTCTGCCGTGGCCGACAAGGCCCAGCACGGCATGATCGAGTTCCTCCTCATCAACCACCCGCTGGACTGCCCCGTCTGCGACAAGGGTGGCGAGTGCCCCCTGCAGAACCAGACGATGAGCAACGGGCGGGCGACCTCCCGCTTCGAGGACGTCAAGCGCACCTACCCCAAGCCGATCAACATCTCCTCGCAGGTGCTGCTGGACCGCGACCGCTGCGTGCTGTGCGCGCGCTGCACCCGCTTCTCCGAGCAGATCGCTGGCGACCCCTTCATCGCCCTCGTCGAGCGCGGCGCCCTGCAGCAGGTCGGCATCTACGAGGACAAGCCCTTCGAGTCCTACTTCTCGGGCAACACCGTGCAGATCTGCCCGGTCGGTGCCCTGACGGGCGCGGCCTACCGTTTCCGGTCGCGACCCTTCGACCTGGTCTCCACCCCCAGCATCTGCGAGCACTGCGCCAGCGGCTGCTCCCAGCGCACCGACCACCGTCGCGGCACGGTGCTGCGCCGGATGGCGAGCAACGACCCGCTGGTCAACGAGGAGTGGAACTGCGACAAGGGCCGCTGGGCCTTCGCCTACACCTCCGTCGGTGACCGTCTCGAGCTGCCCATGGTGCGCGGCGAGGACGGCGAGCTGCAGGTCGCCTCGTGGCGCGAGGCCCTGGCGAAGGCCTCGGCCGGGCTGCGTGCGGCCGACGCCGCCGGGGTGCTCGTCGGGGGCCGGGTCAGCACCGAGGACGCGTACGCCTACGGCAAGTTCGCGCGCGCGGTGCTCGCCACCAACGACGTCGACTTCCGTGCCAGGCCGCACTCGCAGGAGGAGGCCGACTTCCTCGCCTCCCACGTGGTCGGGACGGGACCGGCGCCCGATGGCGAAGACGGCGGCGCGGTCACCTACGCCGACCTCGAGGCGGCATCCACCGTCCTCCTCGTGGGCCTGGAGCCCGAGGACGAGAGCCCGATGGTCTTCCTCAGGTTGCGCAAGGCCTACCGCAAGCACGCGACAGTCGTGTATGCCGTGTCGCCGCTTGCCACTCGAGGCCTGGCCAAGGTCGGCGGCCGGCTCATCCCGACCGCGCCCGGAACCGAGCCGGAGGTGCTGGCGGCGCTGGCCGACGGCAGTGGCTCCGACCTCGTGGCCGAGGCGGGGGCCGCCCTGGCGCAGGGCGGCATCATCCTCGTCGGCGAGCGGCTCGCGATGGTCCCCGGCGCGCTGAGCGCCGCGGCATCCCTCGCTGCCACCACCGGGTGCCGGCTGGCCTGGGTCCCTCGTCGCGCGGGAGAGCGCGGCGCCCTCGAGGCGGGCGCGTTCCCGACGCTGCTGCCCGGTGGTCGGCCCCTGGCCGATGCCGAGGCCCGTGCCCAGGTGGCGCGTGCCTGGCAGGTCGCGGACCTGCCGGACGGCCCCGGCCGCGACACCGCCGCGATCGTGGCGGCTGCGGCCTCGGGTGAGATCGGAGCCCTGGTCGTCGGGGGCGTCGACCCGGCGGACCTCGGTGTGCCCGGTGTGCAGGAGGCCCTCGCGGCCACGTTCGTCGTGTCCCTGGAGATCCGCCCGTCGGCCGTGACGGCCCTGGCCGATGTGGTCCTCCCCGTTGCCGCGCACGCCGAGAAGGGTGGGACGTTCCTGGACTGGGAGGGTCGGGTCCGCCCCTTCGAGGCCGCGTTGGAGACCGGTCACGTCAGCGACCACCGCGCCCTCGACATGCTCGCCGACGAGATGGGCGAGTTCCTGGGCACCAGGACCCTGCGGGAGGTGCGCGCCGAGATGCAGGCCCTCGGTCCGTGGTCGGGCGCACGTCCGTCCGCACCCGAGGTCGAGCAGGGCGAGGTGCCGAGCCCCGAGCACGGCACCCTCGTGCTCGCCACCTGGCGTCACCTCCTGGACCGCGGGTCCCTGCAGGACGGGGAGCGCTTCCTCGCCGGAACCGCACCACGGCCCGTGGCCCGACTCTCGGAGGCGACCGCCGCCGGGATCGGCGTCGCAGACGGTGACCACCTCACCGTCAGCGTCGACGGAACGACCGTCACCGCACCGGTCCTCGTCTGCGAGATGGCGGACCACGTCGTCTGGCTCCCGACGAACTCGGCCGGGTGTGACCTGCGCCCCGTTCTCGCCGGGGCCCCGGGCGCACTCGTCTCCGTCACCAAGGAGGAGCAGGGATGAGCACACTGAGCGCACTGCCGCACCTGGTCGCCCTCGTGACCGAGGGCACCGACAACCCGAGCGCGGACTTCAGCGACACCCCGCTGTGGTTGAGCCTGATCAAGGCGCTGGGCATCTTCGTCTTCCTCCTGCTGTCCACGCTGCTCGTCATCTGGTTCGAGCGCCGGGTCATCGGTCGGATGCAGCAGCGCCCCGGCCCCAACCGCAACGGCCCCTTCGGCCTGCTGCAGACCCTGGCCGACGGCATGAAGTCGATGCTGAAGGAAGACGTCCGACCCAAGGCCGCCGACGCGTTCGTCTTCACCCTCGCGCCGCTCATCACGGCGACGATGGCCTTCGTCTCGTTCTCGATCATCCCGCTGGGCGGCACGGTCTCCCTCTTCGGGCACACCACCCCGCTCCAGCTCACCGACACCCCCGTCGCCGTGCTGCTCGTCCTCGCGGTGGCCGGTGTGGGCATCTACGGCGTGGTGCTGGCCGGCTGGTCCTCCGGGTCGACGTATCCCCTCATGGGCGGTCTGCGCAGTTCCGCGCAGATGATCTCCTACGAGATCGCCATGGGCCTCTCGCTGGTCGCCGTCTTCCTCTACGCGGGGTCGATGTCGACGTCGCAGATCGTCGCGGCCCAGGCGAACCTGTGGTTCATCGTCCCGGCATTCTTCAGCTTCTTCGTCTACGTCATCACCATGGTCGGTGAGACCAACCGGCTGCCCTTCGACCTCGCCGAGGGCGAGGGTGAGCTGACCGGCGGGTTCCACACCGAATACGGCTCGATGCGCTTCGCGATGTTCTTCCTCGGCGAGTACATCAACATGTTCACCGTCGCTGCGCTGGCCACGACGATGTTCCTCGGCGGCCCCTCGGCACCTCCCGGCTTCGCCGCGCTCGGTCTGGACGGCGGGTGGTGGGGCCTGCTCTGGTTCACCGTCAAGCTCTGGACGTTCATGTTCTTCTTCGTCTGGCTCCGCGGCTCCCTCCCGCGCGTGCGCTACGACCAGTTCATGCGCTTCGGGTGGAAGTTCCTCATCCCGTCCACCCTCGCCTGGGTCGTCGTCGTCGCGTTCTTCCGCGCCGGCCAGAACGGCTGGCTCGGTGGCAGCATCGACTTCGCCGGTCGGCGCTTCCCGGTGATCTCGCTGATGCTCGTCGGTGTCATCGCCGTGCTCGCACTCGTGGGAGGGTGGCTGTGGGACAGCCGTGCGGAGGCCAAGGAGGCCTTGGCCCACCCGGAGGTCCCCGACGAGATCGATCCGTATGCCGGGGGACACCCGGTGCCGCCCATGCCGGGACAGCGACTTCGCGAGCCCTCCCTCGCTGCCCCGGCACTGACCTCGGGCGGGGAACCCAGCGACACCAAGGAGAGCACTCGTGGCTGACGAGCAGAAGAAGTCCAGCTTCTTCTCCGACATGTTCGCCCCCGTTGCCGGTTTCGGGGTGACCTTCTCGACGATGTTCCGCAAGGTGGCCACCGCCGAGTACCCCGAGGAGCGGCGCCCCACCCAACCCCGCTTCCACGGCCGCCACCAGCTCAACCGGCATCCGGACGGTCTCGAGAAGTGCATCGGCTGCGAGCTGTGCGCCTGGGCGTGCCCGGCGGACGCGATCATGGTCGAGGGCGCCGACAACGACGACTCCGAGGGCGGCACGGGGCGGTTCAGCCCCGGTGAGCGCTACGGCCGGATCTACCAGATCAACTACCTCCGCTGCATCTTCTGCGCCATGTGCATCGAGGCCTGCCCGACCCGGGCGCTGACCATGACGAACTTCTACGAGCTCACCGACAACAACCGGGCCGACCTCATCTTCACCAAGGACCAGCTGCTCGCCCCGCTGTCACCGGGCATGGTGCAACCACCGTTCCCGATGGTGGAGGGCCTGGAGGAGCGTGACTACTACCTGGGCAAGGTCAGCGCATCGACCCCGCCCCAGCAGGAGTACGTCGAGCAGCACACCACGAGCGAGGACGACGCGGAGGTGACGTCGTGACCGGCACCGGCGAGGCCGTGATGTTCTGGATCCTCGGGCCCCTGGCCGTGTTCGGCTCGCTCGGGCTGGTCTTCGCCCGCAAGGCCGTCCACGCGGCCCTGGGGATGGCGCTGACGATGATCATCCTCGGCGTGTTCTACATCGCCCAGGATGCCGACTTCCTGGGCGTCATCCAGATCTTCGTCTACACCGGCGCGGTGATGATGATCTTCCTGTTCGTCGTGATGCTGGTCGGGATCGACTCCTCCGACAGCCTCGTCGAGACGCTCAAGGGGCAGCGGGCCGCCACGATCGTGCTGACCCTGGGCCTCGGAGCGCTCCTCATCGCGGCGATCTCCCGGGTGGCCCTTCCCGAGACCGTCGGGGTGGCCGCGATCAACGCGCAGACCGGGAACGTCTCCGGCATGGCTCAGCTGATCTTCGGCCGCTACGTCTGGGTCTTCGAGATGACGAGCGCCCTGCTCATCACCGCGGCCGTGGGCGCGATGGTGCTCGCCCACCGCGAGCGGCTCGGCAAGGGTCCGAACCAGCGGGAGTGGAGCAAGCGTCGCTTCCACTCCGGGGAGAACCTGGCGGGTCTGCCGGCGCCAGGTGTGTATGCCCGGCACAACGCTGTCGACACCCCGGCGCTGCTCCCCGACGGCACCCCGTCGCAGCTGTCGGTCTCGCGCGTGCTGAGTGCCCGTGACCAGAACCGCTCACCGGTGGCGTTCACCGAGGCCGAGCAGGAGATCGAACGCGAGATGCGCGACGGGAGCGAGCGATGAACCCGGTCAACTACGTCTACCTGGCGACGATCCTCTTCGTCATCGGTGGCGCGGTCGTCCTGACCCGCCGCAACGCGATCATCGTGTTCATGGGGGTGGAGCTGATGCTCAACGCCGCCAACCTCGTCTTCGTCACCTTCGCCCGCATCCACGGCAACCTCGACGGTCAGGTCATCGCCCTGTTCGTCATGGTCGTCGCGGCGGCCGAGGTGGTCGTCGGCCTGGCGATCATCATGGCGATCTTCCGTGCCCGACGCTCGGCCTCGGTCGACGACGCGAACCTGCTGAAGCTGTAAGGAGCACCAGTGACCTCACTCATCACCGAGGGCGGGCTGACCGCAGCCGAGGCGAGCGGAGCATCCGCCTACGCCTGGCTGCTCATCGCCCTGCCCCTGGTCGGTGCTGCCACCCTGCTCCTCGGTGGCCGCCGCACCAACGGGTTCGGCCCCCTCTTCGCGACCCTGGTGTCGTGGGCGAGCTTCGTCGTCGGTCTGGTGGTGCTGCTCCAGCTCACCGGGTTGGGCGCCCAGGACCGGGCCCAGCACATCGCCTTGTGGAACTGGGTGCCCGCCGGGTCCTTCCAGCTCGACGCGGGCCTGCTCGTGGACCCGCTGTCGATGAGCTTCGTCATGCTCGTCACGTTCGTCGGGTCCCTCATCCACGTGTACTCCCTCGGATACATGCAGGACGACCCGGACAAGCGGCGCTTCTTCGCCTACCTCAACCTCTTCGTCGCCTCGATGCTCCTCCTGGTGCTGGCCGACTCCTACCTCCTGCTCTTCGTCGGCTGGGAGGGTGTCGGTCTCGCGTCCTACCTGCTCATCGGGTTCTGGAACTGGAACCCCGCCTACGCCTCGGCCGCCAACAAGGCGTTCTTCGTCAACCGCGTCGGCGACCTCGGGATGCTCTTCGCGATCTTCATGATGTTCGTGACGTTCGGGGGCACCGACTACGCCACGGTCAATGCCGGGGTCGCGAATGCCAACCAGGGGGCGCTGACCATCATCGGCCTGCTGCTGCTCTTCGGGGCCTGCGGCAAGTCCGCCCAGTTCCCGCTGCAGTCCTGGCTCGGCGACGCCATGGCCGGCCCGACGCCGGTGTCTGCCCTGATCCACGCGGCGACGATGGTCACCGCCGGGGTCTACCTCGTCGTCCGTTCCGGCATCATCTACGACGCCACCCCGGACGCCCGCCTCGCGGTGGCGCTCGTCGGAGCCTTCACGCTGATCTTCGGGGCGATCGTCGGCTGCGCGAAGGACGACCTCAAGAAGGCCCTCGCCGCGTCCACGATGAGCCAGATCGGCTACATGATGCTGGCGGCCGGGCTCGGGCCGGTGGGCTACGCGTTCGCGATCTTCCACCTCCTCACCCACGGCTTCTTCAAGGCGGGGATGTTCCTCGGCGCCGGATCGGTCATGCACGGCATGAACGACGAAGTCAACATGCGCCGCTTGGGCGGGCTCTCCGGGGTCATGAAGATCACCTGGGCCACCTTCGCGCTGGGCTGGCTCGCCATCCTCGGGGTGCCGCCGTTCTCCGGCTTCTGGTCCAAGGACAAGATCATCGAGGCCGCCTTCGTGGGAGAGGGCTGGCAGCCCTGGGTCCTCGGTGGCGCGGCCATGATCGGTGCCGGAATCACGGCCTTCTACATGTCCCGGCTCTTCTTCATGACCTTCCACGGCGAGCGTCGTTGGGCCGAGGACGCGCACCCCCACGAGTCCCCGCTCACGATGACCGTGCCGATGGTCGTCCTCGCCCTCGGCTCGGCGTTCCTGGGTCTGGCACTGGGCCCGACCGGGGTGTTCACGACCTGGCTCGCGCCGGTCGTGGGGGAGCACGGTGAGGAACACCCGGTGCTCTCGGTCCCCGTCATCACGGTGCTCACCCTCCTCCTGATCGCCGCCGGCACGGCTCTCGCGTGGGCCCGCTACCTGCGCGAGAAGGTCCCTGCCGTGGCACCCAAGGGCTCGATCCTCACCCAGGCGGCCCGGGTCGACCTCTACCAGGACGCGATCAACGAGAGCCTGTTCATGCGCCCCGGCATCCACCTCACCAGGGGGCTCGTCTTCGCCGACGCCCGCGGGGTGGACGGTGCCGTCGGCGGCCTGGCTGCCGCGACCGGCGGGCTCTCCTCCAGACTGCGGCGGTTGCAGACCGGTTATGCCCGCTCGTATGCCCTGACGATGCTCACCGGCGTCGTCGCCATCCTCGGCGTTTTGTGGGTGATCCAGTGAACTCCCTGCCCCTGCTCACGCTGATGATGGTGGTGCCGCTCGTCGGTGCCGTCGTCGTCGCCGTGCTCCCCTCCGGCTCTGCCCGGTTGGTGAAGCCGATCGCGCTGGGGACGTCCCTGGTCACGCTGGCACTGGCGCTCCTCGCCTGGGCCCGCTTCGACTCCGGAGCCACCGAGCAGTTCCAGCTGGCCGAGGTGCACTCCTGGATCCCGCAGTTCGGGGTCTCCTACGCCCTCGGCGTCGATGGCATCGCGCTCTCGCTCATCGTGCTCTCCACGATCCTCACGCCCATCTGCCTGCTGGCTGCCTGGAACGACGTGAGCGATGAGGAGCCGAACAGGGAGAAGACCTACTTCGCCCTGATGCTCGTCCTGCTGGCCTTCATGGTCGGTGTCTTCGCGGCGACCGACGTCTTCTTGTTCTACGTCTTCTTCGAGGCGATGCTCATCCCGGTGTACTTCCTCATCGGCCTGTTCGGTGGTGCGCGCCGGCAGTACGCGGCGATGAAGTTCCTGCTCTTCTCGCTCGCGGGCGGGCTGATCATGCTCGTTGCCGTCATCGCGCTCTACTTCGCCGGCCCGGGTGGCCCCGACGGCTTCCTCGTCGAGAGCCTCACCGGCAACCTCGACGCGTCCACCGGTGCGCTGCGCTGGATGTTCGTCGGGTTCTTCTTCGCGTTCGCCGTCAAGGCACCGATGTGGCCCGTCCACACCTGGCTGCCCGACGCGGCGACCGAGGCCAGGCCGGCGACCGCGGTGCTGCTCGTCGGCGTGCTCGACAAGGTCGGCACCTACGGCATGATCCGCTTCTGCCTCCAGCTCTTCCCGGAGGCGACGAAGTGGGCCACTCCCGTCGTCATCACCCTCGCGGTCATCTCGGTGATCTACGGGGCCCTGCTCGCCATCGGCCAGACCGACATGATGCGCCTCATCGCGTTCACCTCGATCAGCCACTTCGGCATGATCGTGCTGGGCATCTTCGCGCTGACCAGCGTCGGCGGCGCGGGATCGACCCTCTACATGGTCAACCACGGCTTCTCCACCGCCGGCCTGTTCCTCCTGGCCGGTTTCCTGGTGGCCCGCCGTGGCTCCAAGCGGATCCCCGACTACGGCGGGTGGCAGCGGGTGACCCCGGTGCTCGCCGGCTGCTTCCTCGTGGTCGGCCTGTCGAGCCTGGCCCTTCCCGGGCTCTCCGCGTTCGTCTCGGAGTTCCTCGTCCTGCAGGGCGCCTTCATGCGCTACCCCGCAGCCGCGGTGATCGCGACGCTCGGCACGGTCCTGGCCGCGCTCTACATCCTGCTCATGTACCAGCGCCTGATGACCGGGCCGAAGCCCTCTCTTCCCGAGGGGGAGGTCCCACGGGACCTCTCCGCGCGAGAGCGCTGGGTCGTGGCCCCGATCATCGCCTCGCTCATCGTGCTCGGGTTCTTCCCCAAGCCGGTGCTCGATCTCGTCAACCCGGCCGTGGACCGGACGCTGCAGTTCGTGGGCGTCACCGATCCGGCCGCCACCACCGCCTCCGGGAGTGAGAAGTGATGCCGGTCGAGTTCGAGGCTGTGACCATCGACTACGCGGCGGTGTCGCCGATGCTCATCGTGATCGGTGGGGCGCTCGTGGGTGTCCTCGTCGAGGCGTTCGCGCCGCGGCGCAAGCGGCACACCATCCAGGTCGTGCTGACCATGCTGACCCTCCTCCTCGCGCTGACCGCGCTGCTGGGGTGGTCGCGCACCCACACCACGGTCACCCTCGGTGGGTCCGTCGTCGTGGACGGGGTGGCCGTCTTCCTCCAGGGGTCGCTGCTGATCCTCACCGCGATGTCGGTGCTGATCATGGCCGAGCGCTTCGGTGGTGTCGGTGCCGACGCGTTCACCCCGATGGGCGCCTCGACCCCGGGATCGCCGCAGGAGGACATGGCCACCCGCGCCGGGTATGCCACCTCCGAGGTGTTCCCGCTGGCCCTCTTCGCGGTGCTGGGCATGATGGTCTTCGTCACCGCGAACGACCTCATCACGATGTTCGTGGGGCTCGAGGTTCTTTCCCTGCCGCTCTACGTCATGACGGGCCTGGCGCGCCGCCGGCGGCTGCTGTCCCAGGAGGCGGCGCTGAAGTACTTCCTCCTCGGTGCCTTCTCCAGCGCGTTCTTCCTCTTCGGCGCGGCTCTGCTCTACGGCTTCGCCGGGTCCGTGGACCTGAAGGTGATCGCCCAGACGATCTCCACCACCGGTAGCGAGCTCGACGGGCTGCTGCTCCCGGGTGTGGTGCTGGTCCTCGTCGGGCTGCTCTTCAAGCTGGGCGCGGTGCCGTTCCACTCCTGGACCCCTGATGCCTACCAGGGCGCCCCGACCCCGGTGACCGGCTTCATGGCCGCCTGCACCAAGATCGCGGCGTTCGGGGCGCTCCTGCGCTTCGTCTACGTCGGGGTCGGCGGGAACCGGTGGGACTGGGAGATGGGGGTCGTGGTCATCGCGATCCTCACGATGGTCGTGGGCGCGGTGCTCACCGTGACGCAGACCGACATGAAGCGGCTGCTGGCCTACTCCTCGATCGCCCACGCGGGGTTCGTCCTCGTCGGCGTGCTCGCGTTCA
The DNA here is from genome assembly GCA_039922835.1 of Ornithinibacter sp. Classification (GTDB taxonomy): domain Bacteria; phylum Actinomycetota; class Actinomycetes; order Actinomycetales; family Dermatophilaceae; genus Fodinibacter. Next base: position 3,306 of record JBDTDY010000253.1, on the reverse strand, counting down.
GCCAGGCCGCCATCTCGGGCGTGCTCTTCTACCTCATCTTCTACGGGTTCACCACGGTCGCCGCCTTCGGGATCGTCTCGATGGTGCGCCAAGGTGGGTCCGAGGCCTCGCACCTCTCCCAGTGGGCCGGTCTGGGGCGACGCCACCCCATCGTGGCCGGGACCTTCTCCTTCCTCCTCCTCGCCTTCGCCGGCATCCCGCTGACCTCCGGATTCTCGGCGAAGTACGCCGTGTTCGCCCCTGCGGTCCAGAGCGGCACCGCCGGTGTGGTCATGGTGGTCATCGGTGTGCTGGCCTCGGCCGTCACGGCCTTCGTCTACGTCAAGCTCATCGTGCTCATGTACTTCACCGAGCCGGCCGGTGACGACGTCGTGGCGCTGACGCCCTCGATCGGCTCTGCCGTCGCCATCACCATCGGTGTCGTGGCGACCGTCGTCGCGGGGGTGCTGCCCAGCATCGGGCTCGACCTCGCGGCGTCCTCGGCCTCCTTCCTCCTGTGAGCCAGACGTCGGTCGAGCAGGGCACCCGGGGCACCCCCGCGGTGCTCTCGCTCCCCGACGCGTCCGAGAGGCTGCGCGAGGCGTTGCAGGGCGGTCTCGACGCGGTCAACGCCCTCATCGAGCAGCGCGTGAGCAACGACGACCCGTTCATCTCGCGGGCGAGCGCACACCTCGCGGAAGCCGGCGGCAAGCGGTTCCGACCGCTGCTCACCCTCCTCGCAGCCGAGGTCGGTGACGGCGTCAACGACAAGGTGGTCGCCGCGGCCGCAGGCGTGGAGCTGACCCACCTCGCCTCGCTCTACCACGACGACGTCATGGACGAGGCGAGCGTGCGCCGGGGGGCGGTCAGCGCCAACGCGGCCTACGGCAACTCCACGGCCATCCTCGTCGGGGACCTGCTCTTCGGCACGGCATCCGACATCGTGGCCGACCTCGGACCGCAGGCGGTCAAGATCCAGGCGCAGACCTTCGTGCGGCTCTGCTCGGGCCAGATCCGCGATGACCGTCCCTGCCCCGACGGTGTCGACCCCGTCGACTACTACCTCGGGGTGCTCGCCGACAAGACCGGCGTGTTGATCGCCACCGCGGCGCGCTACGGCGCCATGTTCGCCGGGTGCGAGGACGTCGTCGTCGAGACGATGGCCGAGTTCGGTGAGCGGCTCGGCGTCGCCTTCCAACTGGCCGATGACCTCATCGACATCGAGTCCGAGGCCGACGAGAGCGGCAAGACACCGGGCACGGACCTGCGCGAGGGCAAGCGCACCCTGCCGGTGCTCCACGTGCTGGCCTCGCAGGACCCCGATGACGAGCCGCTGAAGGCACTGCTCCGCGGCGACCTGACCGACGACGCCGACCTGACCGAGGCGCTGCGCCTGCTGCGGGTGCACCCGGCCATGGCCCGGGCCCGGGAGCACACCCACCTGGTGGCGCGCCAGGCGCAGGACGTTCTCGCCACGCTTCCGGAGAGCGACGCGAAGCGGGCGCTGCACGCGCTGGCGACCGGCGTGGTCACCCGAGCCGGATGAGCTCGACCGCCGGGGCGCAGGACAACCCGTGGGAGCAGGCGACGGTCGGGCTCCCCACCCCGCTCGTCGCGGTCGACCTCGATCGCTTCGACGCCAACGCCGAGTCCCTGGGCGAGCGCGCCGGGGGGCTGCCGATCCGGGTCGCCTCGAAGTCGGTGCGCTGCCGGACCCTGCTCGAACGGGTCCTGTCCCGCCCCGGGTTCGCCGGGGTGATGGCGTATGCCGTGCCGGAGGCCGTCTGGCTCGCGGGGTCGGGGGTGCGCGACGTCTTCGTGGCCTACCCCAGCGCCGACGTCGACGCGCTGGGAGCACTTGCGGCCGATCAGGCCCTGCGGGGCGAGGTCACCGTGGCCATCGACAGCGTCGAGCACGTGCGCTGGTTGCGGGACACCCTCGGCGAGGGGGTGGCCGGGCTGCGCGTCGCGCTCGACGTCGATGCCTCGCTCCGTGTCGGGAGCCTTCACCTCGGAGTGCGGCGGTCCCCGACGCGCACCCCGCAGGAAGCGCTGGCCGTGGTGCGGGCGGCGCTCGGCGTGGGGCTCGACGTGCGTGGGGTGATGTTCTACGACGCACAGGTCGCGGGCCTCCCCGACGCCGGTCCGCACATCCGGCTCCTGAAGCGCCGCTCGGTGCGAGACCTGCGGGAGCGACGCGTCGCAGTGGTCGAGGCCGTGCGCACCGAGACCGACCTGGCCTTCGTCAACGCGGGCGGCACCGGGAGCCTGCACCTGTTCGCCGGCGACCCCGTCGTGACCGAGCTCGCGGCGGGGTCCGGTCTCTACTCACCGACGCTCTTCGACGGCTACGACGACCTCGACCTCCAGCCTTCGATGGCCTGTGCGGTGCCGGTGGTGCGGCGGCCCGCTCCCGGCCACGTCACGGCATACGGCGGGGGTTACGTGGCCAGTGGCGAGCCGGGGTGGTCCCGGGTGCCGTCGCCCGTGCGGCGTGGGCTCGCGCTGGTGCGCAGCGAGGCCGCCGGTGAGGTGCAGACCCCGCTGCACGGCACGGATGCGGATCACCTGTCGATCGGGGACCGGGTGTGGATGCGGGGCGCCAAGGCAGGTGAGCTGCTCGAGCGTTTCGACACGGTGCACCTCGTGCGCGACGGGGCCCTCGTCGACAGCGTGCCGTCGTATCGCGGCGAAGGGCGGAACTTCGGGTGAGCAGGTGGCGCAACTGGGCCGGGAACGTCGAGGCCGACCCGGTGGAGGTCGTGGCCGCTGCCGGCACCGAGGAGGTGCGTGCCACGTTGGCGATGGCTGCGCGCCGCGGGTTGACGGTGCGCGTTGCGGGCGCCGGGCACTCCTTCACCCCGCTGGTCGCGACCGACGGCGTGCTGCTGCGCGTCGACGCACTGAGTGGGCTGGTGACGGTCGACCTGGAGCAGCAGCGGGTGCGGGTGCTCGCAGGCACTCCGCTGCACGTGCTCAACCCCGTGCTGCAGTCGCTCGGCCTCGCCCTTCCCAACCTCGGTGACATCGACCGGCAGAGCATCAGCGGTGCCATCGCCACGGGGACCCACGGCACCGGCACCCGGCTCCGCGGCATCGCCGCGGCCGTCACCGGGCTCACCCTGGTGCTGGCCGACGGCGCCTCGCTGCGGTGCTCGGCCGGGGAGGAGCCCGAGGTGTTCGCGGCGGCGCGGGTCGGCCTGGGGGCGCTCGGGGTGGTGACCGAGGTCGAGCTCGCGTGCGTGCCCGCCTTCCGGTTGCACGCGAAGGAGTCCGGCCAGTCGTTCTCGGCCCTGCTCGGGCATCTCCAGGATGAGGCCGACGCCC
>JBDTDY010000252.1:0-7081 GCA_039922835.1 Ornithinibacter sp. | reverse complement strand
TTCGTGGTCATCGACCCACGAGACCACCCGCTGCACCCACACCGCTCGCTCCTGCGCCGTCACCATGGGCCAAGGATCATGCATGCTTCACGGTATGCCCGCAGCGGGGCCGCACCAGATCCACCGTGGCCCTTGACCGGGGCGGGCTGTCGCCCTACTATTCCATCAGACGGTATTTGTTTTCCGTTTTTCGGAATGATGGAGGATGGATCGATGAGCACTGGAGCCTCGACCCCGCGGGACGCCCCCGGCGCCCCCGCAGCGTTCAACGCCCTGCCCGCAGCGGAGGCGCACTCCCTCCTCATGGCCTGCCTGGGGGTGAGCCGCTGGGCCGACGACGTGGCCTCCGGCCGGCCCTACGCCACCTCGGATGCCGCGCTCGAGGCGGCTGCGGACGCCGCGGCCGAGCTCTCCGCGGACGAGCTCGATGCCGCGCTCGCGGGCCACCCCCGCATCGGCGAGCGGGCCAGCTCCCCCGAGCACCAGAGCGAGATGTCCGAGCGCGAGCAGGCGGGCGTGGACCAGAGCGACGCGGGGGTCACGGCCGACCTCGCAGCCGGCAACGCGGCATACGAGGAGCGCTTCGACCGCGTCTTCCTCATCCGCGCCGCAGGGCGGTCCGCCCCGGAGATCCTCGCCGAGCTGCACCGCAGGCTGAAGAACGACGATGCGAGCGAACGCACCGAGACGACCGCCCAGCTCCGGGAGATCGCCGTGCTGAGACTGAAGGAGATGCTCTGATGGGAACGCTGTCGACCCACGTCCTGGACACCAGCCTCGGGCGCCCGGCGCCGGGCGTCTCGATCACGCTCGAGTCCTTGGCCGGCGAGGCACTCGGCGAGGGTGTCACGGACGCCGACGGTCGCGTCTCGCAGATCGGCCCGGAGCGCATGGCGACCGGTGACTACCGGCTGCGCTTCGACTCCGGCACCTACTACGCAGCGGCCGGCACGACCGCCTTCTACCCCGAGATCGCCATCGCGTTCACGATCGCCGACGCCGACGCGCACTACCACGTGCCCGTGCTGCTCAACCCCTTCGGCTACTCCACCTACCGGGGCAGCTGAAACGCACCTCTTGACGCCATCCGCCCCCTGCCCTACAATTCTGCATAACGGAATCTGTTTTCCACTTTACGGAAGAGCGAACATGACCTACACCTCCGCGAGCGGCCTGCGCTACCTGGCCAACTGCTCCATGCTGTTCACCGAGCTCCCCCTGCTCGAGCGTCCCGCCGCCGCGAAGGAGGCCGGCTTCGACGCCGTCGAGTTCTGGTGGCCCTGGCCCGACCAGCCGGTGCCGAGCGACCGCGACATCGACGCCTTCGTGCGTGCCATCGACGACTCCGGGGTGCAGCTCGTCGGCCTCAACTTCTTTGCCGGAGAGCTGACCGGCGCGGACTGCGGCGTGCTGTCGATCCCCGCCCGGGCCCACGAGTTCACCGACAACATCGCCGTCACCCTCGGCATCGGCGAGCGGCTCGGCACCACCGGCTTCAACGCCCTCTTCGGCAACCGCGTCGAGGGGGTCAGCCCCCAGGAGCAGGACGAGCTCGGGCGCCAGAACGTCGAGCAGGCCGCCCGCGCAGCACAGCAGCTGGGCGCGACCGTGCTCGTGGAGTCCGTGAGCGGACCCAAGCCCTACCCGCTGCGCACGGCTGCCGACTCGGTGTCCGTCGTCGACGACGTGCGCGCCGCGGGCGCAACCAACGTCGGGTTCCTCTGCGACCTGTTCCACCTCGCCAACAACGGCGACGACGTCGAGCGCGCCATCGACACCTACGCCGACCGCATCTCCCACGTCCAGGTCGCCGACGCCCCCGGGCGTGGCGAGCCCGGCTCGGGCAGCCTCGACATCGAGCGGCACCTCGCCGCACTCGCGGCCGGTGGCTATGCCGGCTGGGTGGGCCTGGAGTACAAGCCCACCACCACCACGCTGGAGAGCCTCGGCTTCCTCGGCGCCCCCACCACTGGCGCCTGAGCGCCCCTCCACCACGACCGCAAGGAGCACGACATGACCAGCATCGCCTTCATCGGGCTCGGCATCATGGGCAGCCCGATGGCCGTCCACCTCGCCGAGGCCGGCCACGACGTCATCGGCTACAACCCCAGCCCCAAGCGCATCGAGGCCCTCGTCGCTGCCGGAGGCCGCGCCGCCGCGTCGACCGCCGAGGCGGTCAAGGACGTCGACGTCGTCGCCGTCATGGTGCCCGACTCCCCCGACGTCGAGTCCGTCCTCGCCGGTCCGGACGGCGTCTTCGCCAACGCTCGCCCCGGCACCTTGGTCATCGACTTCTCCTCGATCCGCCCCGACGTCACGAGCGCCCTTGCCGCGCAGGCCAAGGAGAAGGGCTTCCGCCTCATCGACGCTCCCGTCTCCGGTGGCGAGGCAGGCGCCAAGAACGCGGCTCTCTCGATCATGGTCGGTGGCGACGCCGCCGACGTCGAGGAGGCACGCCCCCTGCTCGAGACCGTCGGCAAGACCGTGGTCCACGTCGGCGGCAGCGGAGCGGGTCAGACCGTCAAGGCGGCCAACCAGCTCATCGTCGCGGCCAACATCCAGGCCCTCGCCGAGGCCGTCGTCTTCCTCAGGGCCTACGACGTCGACCTCGACGCCGCGCTCACGGTGCTCGGCGGCGGTCTGGCCGGCTCCAAGGTGCTCGAGCAGAAGCGCGACAACATGATGAACGAGAGCTTCGACCCGGGCTTCCGCATCGACCTGCACCACAAGGACATGGGCATCGTGGGCTCAGCCGCTCGCGAGGCCGGTGTGGTGCTCCCGCTCGGCAACCTCGTGCAGACCCTGATGGCCTCGGCCCGGGCGAACGGCGACGGCGGCCTCGACCACTCCGGTCTGCTCCGCGGCGTGCAGCGCCTCTCCGGCCAGACCACCACCACCTCCTGATCCCCCGACACGACTAGGACGACGACGCACATGGCACGAATGACAGCAGCCCAGGCCGCAGTGGAGATCCTCAAGAAGGAGGGCATCACCAACGTGTTCGGCCTTCCGGGCGCGGCGATCAACCCCTTCTACAAGGCGATGAAGACCAACGGGGGCCTGCACCACACCCTCGCGCGTCACGTCGAGGGCGCCTCGCACATGGCCGAAGGATGGACCCGCGCAAAGGCCGGCAACATCGGCGTCTGCGTGGGCACCAGCGGCCCGGCCGGCACCGACATGATCACCGGGCTCTACTCGGCCAGCGCCGACTCGATCCCGATCCTGTGCATCACCGGCCAGGCCCCGGTCGCCAAGCTGCACAAGGAGGACTTCCAGGCCGTCGACATCGCCTCCATCGCGAAGCCGCTGACCAAGATGGCCGTCACCGTCCTGGAGGCCGCACAGGTGCCCGGCACCTTCCAGCAGGCCTTCTTCCTGATGCGCTCCGGCCGCCCCGGCCCCGTCCTCATCGACCTGCCCATCGACGTGCAGATGACCGAGATCGAGTTCGACGTCGAGACCTACGAGCCGCTCCCGGCCTGGAAGCCGACCGCGACGCGCCCGCAGATCGAGAAGGCACTCACCATGCTGGCTGCGGCAGAGCGCCCGCTCATCGTCGCCGGTGGCGGGATCATCAACGCCGACGCCGCTGACCTCCTCCAGGAGTTCGCCGAGCTCACCGGTGTGCCCGTGGTCCCCACCCTGATGGGCTGGGGCACCCTGCCCGACGACCACCCGCTCAACGCCGGGATGGTCGGTCTGCAGACGAGCCACCGCTACGGGAACGCCACCATGCTCGAGTCGGACTTCGTGCTCGGCATCGGCAACCGCTGGGCCAACCGCCACACCGGTGACGTCGAGACCTACACCGCCGGTCGCACGTTCGTGCACGTCGACATCGAGCCCACCCAGATCGGTCGCGTCTTCGCGCCCGACTTCGGCATCGTCTCCGACGCCAAGGCCGCCCTCCAGCTCTTCGTCGAGGCCGCCCGCGAGCGCAAGGCCGCCGGCTCCCTCGCCGACCGCTCCGCGTGGTCGGAGTCCTGCGCCGAGCGCAAGCGCACGATGTGGCGCAAGACCAACTTCGACGTGACGCCGATCAAGCCGCAGCGCGTCTACCAGGAGATGAACAAGGCCTTCGGCAAGGACGTCCGCTACGTCAGCACCATCGGTCTCTCCCAGATCCAGGCCGCCCAGCTGCTGCACGTCTACGAGTCGCGGCACTGGATCAACGCCGGTCAGGCCGGCCCCTTGGGCTGGACCGTCCCCGCCGCGCTCGGTGTGGCCACCGCCGCACCGGAAGACACCGTCGTCGCCATCTCCGGTGACTACGACTTCCAGTTCATGCTCGAGGAGCTCGCCGTCGGGGCCCAGTTCAAGATCCCCTACATCCACGTCCTGGTGAACAACGCCTACCTCGGTCTGATCCGTCAGTCCCAGCGCGGCTTCGACATGGACTACTGCGTGCAGCTGGCCTTCGACAACCAGAACTCCCCCGAGCTGAACGGCTACGGCGTGGACCACGTCAAGGTGGCGGAGGGTCTGGGCTGCAAGGCGATCAGGGTGACCGATCCCGACGAGATCCTCCCCGCGCTGGAGCAGGCGAAGAAGATGCTGGTCGAGTTCCAGGTCCCCGTCATCGTCGAGGTCATCCTCGAGCGGGTCACCAACGTCTCGATGGGTGTCTCCATCGCCGGAGTGACCGAGTTCGAGGAGCTCGCCGCCAACCACGAGGACGCCCCCTCGGCGCTCTTCGCCAACCTGGACTGACTCCGTGCCCCGCGTCGTCATCGCCCCGGACAAGTTCAAGGGCACGCTGGATGCCGCCGGCGTCGCCCGGGCCATCGCAGCCGGGCTGTCCTCCACCGCACCGGGCGTCGACATCGTCGTCGTCCCGGTGGCGGATGGCGGTGACGGCACGGTGGATGCCGCGGTCGCGGCAGGCTTCGGTCGCGTCACCACCGACGCGACCGGGCCCACCGGCGAAACGGTGACGACGTCGTGGGCGCGCTCGGGCGACGAGGCCGTCGTCGAGCTCGCCGACGTCAGCGGGTTGTCCCAGCTCCCTGGTGGCCGACGCTTCGCCCTGGATTCCTCCAGCCGCGGCACCGGCGAGGTCATCGCGGCCGCGCTCGACGCAGGGTGCCGGCGCATCGTCGTCGGCATCGGCGGCAGCGCGTGCACCGATGGTGGCGCCGGGCTGGTCTCGGCACTGGGGGTGCGCATCCTGGATGAGCACGGAGCCCAGGTGGCCGACGGGGGCGGCGCACTCCTCACGGCCCGGGCGATCGACCTCGGGTCCGTCCACCCGGCCCTGGCCGAGGCCGAGATCGTCGTCGCGTGCGACGTCGACAACCCGCTGACCGGCCCGCAGGGTGCCGCTGCGGTCTACGGGCCGCAGAAGGGTGCCACGCCCGAGATGGTCGCCCAGCTCGACGCAGCACTCCAGCACTGGGCGGACCTGGTCGCCGCGGCCACCGGCAGCGATCACCGTGAGGTCGAGGGTGCCGGTGCCGCTGGCGGCGTCGGCTTCGGCCTGATGGCCCTGGCCGGGGCGCAGGCACGTCCGGGGGCCGAGCTCGTCTTCGAGCTGACCGGGCTGAAGGCCGCGGTCGACGGGGCCGACCTCGTCATCACCGGGGAGGGCTCCCTCGACGAGCAGTCCCTGCGGGGCAAGGCGCCCGCGGCCGTCGCCGACGTGGCGCGGGCAGCCGGGGTGCGGGTGATCGCTGTGGCCGGGCGCTGCACCCTCACCGAGGATGTCTGGCGTGCGGCGGGTTTTGCAGAGGTCCACACCACGACCGACGAGGCGAGCAGCCCCGCCGAGTCGATGACCGCGCCTGCGCCGCTGCTCGAGAAGATCGGTCGGCGTCTCGGCACAGCCCTCGCGGAGGCGACATCATGAGCACCATGACGGATCACGAAGCACCCCTCGACGTCCTGTTCCGCGCGCAGCGCGCCGTCATCGACGGCGTCGAGCGGCCGGCATCCGTCGGTGTGGTCGACGGACGGATCACCGTCGTGGCAGGGCCCGATGCCGACCTGCCCGCCGACACCGTCATCGTCCTCGGCGAGGACGAGGTGCTCATCCCCGGCCTGGTCGACACCCACGTGCACGTCAACGAGCCGGGACGCACCGAGTGGGAGGGCTTCGCCAGCGCGACCCGCGCGGCCGCTGCCGGCGGCGTCACCACCATCATCGACATGCCGCTCAACTCGATCCCCCCGACGACCACCCTCGCCGGGCTCCGGGCCAAGCAGGCCGTGGCCCGCGACCAGGTCTTCGTCGACGTCGGGTTCTGGGGCGGCGCCGTCCCGGGGAACGTCCCGGACCTCGCCCCGCTGCACGACGCGGGCGTCTTCGGCTTCAAGTGCTTCCTGCTGCACTCCGGGGTCGATGAGTTCCCCCACCTGGAGCCGGCCGAGCTCGAGGCGGCGATGACCGAGACCGCCCGCCTCGACGCGCTGATGATCGTGCACGCCGAGGACCGCCAGACCATCGAGGACGCCGAGCCCGCAACCGGCACGGCATACGCCGGTTTCCTCGGCTCGCGCCCCCGCGCCGCCGAGAACCTGGCCGTCGCCAGGGTCGTGGAGGTCGCGCGCTCGACCGGGTCGCGCGCCCACATCCTGCACCTGTCCAGCGCCGAGGCCCTTCCGGTCATCCGAGCGGCGCGCGCCGACGGGGTGCCGCTCAGCGTCGAGACCTGCCCGCACTACCTCACCTTCATGGCCGAGGAGGTGCCCGACGGCGCCACCGAGTTCAAGTGCTGCCCGCCGATCCGTGAGTCCGGCAACCGCGAAGAGCTCTGGGGGGCGCTGGCTGACGGCACGATCGACATCGTCGTCACCGACCACTCCCCCTGCACCATCGACCTCAAGACACGCGAGACCGGCGACTTCGGCCAGGCTTGGGGCGGGGTCGCCGGCCTGCAGGTCGGATGGGCCGCGGTCTGGTCGGGCGCGCGCGAGCGCGGCCACGGCCTGACCGACGTCGTCCGCTGGATGGCCCTGGGACCCGCCGACCAGATGGGCTTGCCCACCAAGGGTCGGATCGCCGTCGGTGCAGACGCCGACTTCGCCGTCTTCGCCCCTGACGACACCTTCGTCGTCGACGCGACGAAGCTGCACCACAAGA
>JBDTDY010000251.1:0-14402 GCA_039922835.1 Ornithinibacter sp. | reverse complement strand
GAGTCGGCGCGCGGCTGCCGCCAACTGGGGGAACTCCGTGTCTCGGGTGGCAGTGATGTGGGGTGCGAGGGCGAGCCGACCCAGGTCGCCGCGCATCTGCCGTTGCCAGTAGCGCACCGAGATGAACCTGGGCACCACGGTGAAGATGACGCGCAGCGATGACGGTGTCACGGTGATGCCCTGGTCGTCGAGCGCTGCGAAACCCTCACGCACCGAGGCCACCATCCGCGTGGAGCGGTCCCGGTCGCTGCCCAACTGCTCACTGCCGCCCGCTTCGAGGATCGCGGCACCGACACCGGCGATGAAGACAGCGTGCGTGGCAAGCCAGGGCAACATGTCCGGAACGACGTCGACCTTCAGGCCAGCACCTCGCAGGTCATCGACCACATCCTTCTCGCGCCCCTCAGCTCCACCGATCGTGGTCGCCTGCTGCTCGACTTCCTGATAGGCGACACCGTCCGCTGTCCTGGTGCCACCGACCCCGGCGAAGCCCAGCAGGGTCCGGTCCACGCCGATGGTCGAGGCCACCTCGTCTGCCCGGTCCGCGAGGTTGACCAGAGTCACCACCAGGGATGCCTCGATCCGTGCCAGAACCGGGAGCGCAGCGTCCACCTGGTCAGCCCGGACAGCGAGGTAGGCCACCTCCACGGCGGGGATCTCCCACCACCGAAGCCACGACGGGAGGGTTCCCGCCGGCCCCTTGCTCCCGGACCCGCCCGGCGCTGATGGTCCAGGGCCGAGCTCTCGGCGCTGTGGGACCCCGACCGCCGCCAGGAGTCCGCGGCGCACGGGGGGATGCGCCACCCTGCTAGTGGGCCAGCTCCTGCTGGTGGATGGCTTCACGGAGGACCGCCAGCATCGCCAGTGCCAGCGCAAACCCGGCGAGTGCGCCGAACTCCTCGCTGGCAAAGAGGAACACCTGGCTGATCAGGAGGTTGATGACGAGTGCGGCGTGCAACACGCGGAGCGCGGCAAGGGTCTGGTTGCGGAGCAGGAGGGCCGCACCCACGATCACCAGGACCGTGACGGCGCCGCCGGAGATCGCCGCCACCGGCCCGGCTCCCTCGTGCGACGTGCCTGCGGCGCCGGTCACGATGAGGTAGCCGATGTCGGTCACCGACACCGCCGCTTGCAGCACGAAGAAGCCCAGCACGATTCGTTGGGTGGACCGGCCCTGCAGCACCCGGTTCGCCACCCGGCCGAGGCCATCGCGCCACACCGTCAGCCGGTGTTCCACCCCGATCGGAGCGGCCATGTCTGTGGCCAGGGCCGTGCGCACCTGGAGCGCCACCTCACGCAGGTCCGGGTCGGTGACCTCACCGAGCAGTGCCGTCGCAAGATCTCGCTGGGACTGCCGCAACTGCCCACGGGCCTGATCCGACAATGCGTCCAGGCCCGCTGCCAGCCGCAGCCGGTCGGTGGGTCGGCGGCGTTGAAGGACCGTGCGAACCACGAGGTAGAAGCCGACGAACACGACGTACATGATCGCGATCGCGGGCTGGTAGAAGTAGTCGACGTCCTTGGTGAGGAACTTGCCGATCTCGTCGATGAACAACCCGAAGCCGATCCCGCCGACCAGCGCCCCACGCATCTTGACCGCACCCCCAGGCACGATGACCAGAGCAACAATGGCCACGCCCATGAGCAGACCGCCCCACAGCACGTGCGCCACGTGCAAGTTCCCCCCACCAACCTGTGGGTAGCCGGTGGCGGCAAGGAACGCACGGGTGATCAGCACCGTCGCGACCGCCCCGACCAGGAACGTCTCGAAGCGCGAGAGCGACGCACGCTCGCGCGCCACACCGGCACCGCGGTGAACCCGCCGATCGGCGGGACCCTGCCGCACGTCCCCCACTCCGTGACCTCCGCACACCATCGGGTGGGCCGCCATCGACAGCCCTCATGACGCCAGTGACCCTAGCAACGGCCATCCACACCGGCGGGAGGGTCGTCCTCGAGACCACGGGAGAGGGCGAACCGCACGAGCTCCACCCGGTTGTGCAGGTGCAGCTTGCCGAGGGTGTTCTGGACGTGGTTCTGCACGGTGCGGTGCGAGAGGAACAGCTCGGCGGCGATCTCCTTGTAGGACATCCCGGTCGCCACCAACCGCAACACCTCGATCTCCCGGTCGGTGAGCTCGGGCATGGGGCGGTGCGGCGCGTCGGGGGCCGGCTCGGCAGCGGCATCCGAGCCGTCGGCCATCCGGCGGAACTCCCCCAGGACCAGACCGGCCAGACCGGGGGTGAACACCGCCTCACCACGGGCCGTCGCACGCACGGCGGCGACGATCTCCGCCGCGGACGCCGACTTCACGAGGTAGCCGGTGGCCCCGGCCTTGATCGCCGCGAGCACGTCGTGCTGCTCGCCACTGGCGCTGAGGATCAGCACCCGGGTGGGCACGTCTCCGAGCGCCCGACACACCTCGTCACCGCGCATGCCGGGCAGGTTGAGGTCCAGGACCAGCACGTCCGGGCGGGTCGCGCGCACCCGGCGCACCGCCGCCGGCCCGTCGCTCGCCGTCGCGACCACGTCCAGCCCCTGGGCCACGAGGTCCCGCTCCAGCGCCGAGAGCCAGAGTGGGTGGTCGTCGGCGACCAGGACCGTGGGTTCGCGCGAGGTGGCCTCGTCCGGGCCGCCCGTTCGGTGCTCGTGTCCTGTTGGTGTCATCGTTCCTCCAGTGGTGTCCGGGGCACGACGATCCGTACGACGCACCCACCCCCCGGCCTCGTCGTCCACGAGGCGGTGCCTCCCAGGTCCTCGATGCGCCCGCGGATCGAGGAGCTCACGCCCATCCGGCCGACCTCCGCGGCGGAGAGGACGTCGGCCAGCTCGGCGCCGGACCCGTTGTCACGGATGGTCAGCTCGATGCTGCTCGAGTCACCCTCGAGGAGCACCCAGGCCCGCGCGCCCGGTCCGGCATGGCGCTCGACGTTGTCGAGGGCCGCACCCACTGCCGCATCGACCTCCACGCCCACCACCTGGTCGACGGTCACGGCATCCGCCGGCACGACGACGGTGACACCGGGCCGTTCGCGCGCCGTCAGGAGCATTCGCAGGTCGACCTCCTCGCCCTCTGCGTGCCGCAGGTCGGGCCGGGATGCCGGGAGGTCGGGGGCGCCGGTGCCGGAGACGAACCGGCGCAGCGACCGTTCCTGCTCCGCGGCCAGCACGGCGAGGTGCGCGCTCTCGCCGCCGAGCTCCTCGCCGCGGCGGTGGATGTAGGCGAGCGACTGGAGCACCCCGTCGTGGACCACCCGGGCGATCCGTTCCCGCTCGTGGAGGCGCTCCTGCTCCAGGAGCACCTGTTCCTCGCGTTCCAGCCCGGTGCGGGCCAGGTCGACCGCGAGTCCGATGAGGCCCCCCAGGAGCACGAGGAGCACGATGTTGTGCACCGTGGACTGGCTGGGCACCCCGACCTCGAGGATGTCGGCCGCCGCGATGACGCCCGCGGCGACCAGGCCCCCGCGCGCTCCAGCGACGACGGCTCCTCCCGCCACCGAACCGGCGGCCCAGATCGTCGGAATGGTGAACTGGCCCGCGGCGATCGCTTCCGGGGACTCGGTAGCCAGGGTGGCGAGAATGCCCACCACCGCGATCGCGACCTCGATGACGATGACCCGCAGGGTGCGCCGCCGGTAGACCAACAAACCCAGGGACCACGCCATCATCACCGCGAGCACGGCGACGGCCACCCAAGGACGGACCATCCCCTCGTGGCGGCCCCAGACCAGCCAGCCGGCATACAGAGCCGCCAGTGGCCTGAAGATGTCCAGACCCCGGTGGAAGGACTCGACGACGACCGGTTCGCGTCGACCCGTGCGGGACGACCTCGGCCCCAGGACCCCCATGCTGTGACCGGTCAGCTCGCGTGTCGCCGGGGGCCGGTGTCCTCCTCGAGCCCCCCGGCATCCAGGACGTCCTCGAGCTCGGACACCGCCCGGCCCGGCCGTGCCGCCTCGGCGACCTCCTTGGCCTTGTTCTTCTTCTCGCGCGCGATCCGCTCCTTCATGGCCGTCGCGTACATGTCGACGTATTCCTGGCCGGAGAGCTCCATCAGCGCATACATCAGCTCGTCGGTGATCGAGCGCAACACGAAACGGTCGCCCTCCATCCCCTCGTAGCGGCTGAAGTCCAGCGGCTCACCGATGCGCACGCCCACACGGATCAGGTGTGGGATCTTCTTCCCGGTCGGCTGGGCCTTGTCGGTGTCGACCATCGCCACGGGGATCACCGGAACCCCTGCCTCCAGGGCCATCCGGGCCACACCGGTCTTGCCCTTGTAGAGCCGACCGTCAGGGCTGCGGGTGCCCTCGGGATAGAGACCCAGGAGCTCGCCGCGGTTCAGGACCTTCATGCCCGAGCGCAACGCGGCCTCGCTGGCCCGCCCCCCGGATCGGTCCACGGGCAGCTGTCCGACGCCCTTGAAGAACGCCGCGGTCATCCGCCCCTTCATCCCCACACCGGTGAAGTAGTCGGACTTCGCGAGGAAGGTCATCCGCCGCGGCACCATCAACGGCAGGAAGATCGAGTCGGAGAAGGAGAGGTGGTTGCTCGCGAAGATCGCGGCTCCCTCCTCGGGAATGTGCTCGGCGCCCTCGACCCAGGGCCGGAACAGCAGACGCAGGATCGGGCCCAGCACCACCGTCTTCAAGAACCAGTAGAACACTGGACCACCCTTCCGCAGCGTGTGCGCCGACTCTAGTCCACGGGTCGCCCGGCCGCGGGCGCCCCCACTCGTGCGAAGATCGACCCTGCAGACCTCACGTCATCAAGGAGCACCGGTGGGCGATCGTGCCGGCGGCATGGACGAGCGGGACGTCGACGAGCGCTTCGCCTCGATCATCTCCCAGTGGGACTCCCCCCTGCCCAGCGCCGATGAGGCGCAGGGCGGCGTGGCCGGGCCTGAGGAGGACGGGGTCCGCGACACGGATGCCGCAGACCCCCCGGCCGTCGGGGACGCGCCGGTCGTTGCAGACGCCGGGGGTGCCGGGGAGCAGCCCGACGAAGTAGCGCCGGAGGCGACCGCTGTCGCGCCCGCGGACGACCCTGCCCCGCCCCGCCCGTCGTGGATCAACCCCTCCCCGCTCACGATCATCGTGCCCACGAACGCGTGGCGCGCCGCCGAGCCACCAGCCACTGACGACACCGACGCTCCGCAGGCAGTGGGCAACGAAGCGGACTCCGACGAGCACTTCGAGCCACCGGCCGTGCGCCTCCCACCTCAGGAGGACCTGCACTTCTGGGGTGCGGTCCTCGGGCTGGTCGCCGGGCCGCTGCTGTTGCTCTACGTCGCGATGGCCCGCCCGTTCCACAGCACGAGGTGGTTCATCATCTCGGTGGTGCTGTCGGTGGCCGGATTCGCGCTGCTCGTCCTGCGCCAACCCGCCCACCGGGACCCGACCAGCGGCGACGACGGCGCCCGCCTCTGACGCTCGCGCAATCAGGGCAGCGCGAGGTCGACCCAGGTCGGGACGTGGTCGCTGGCGGCGGCGAACACCCCGGCCGGCAGCGCCACCTGACGGTGCGGGAGCACGCGCAGCCCGGCTGAGGCCAGCACGAGGTCCAGCCGGCGCCGCGGTGAGCGCGCGGGGAACGTGGGCCGCTCCGGAGAGACGGCCCGGAGGCCTCCGCCGCCCACGAGCCGGCCGTATGCCGGTCCGCTCTCGTCCTCGTTGAGGTCCCCTGCCACGACGAGGTGCGCCCCCTGGGGGTCCAGCCGCCCCAGCAGTGCCTCGGTGTGCGAGACCCGCTCGTCCGCCCGCAGCCCGAGGTGCACCGACACCACGACCACCCGACCACCGCCGGGCACGACGACCTCCGCCACGGCATACCCCCTCGTGCGGTCGGGCCAGCGCACCGGCAACCGGTGGTGCTCGGCCTGCTCGGTGCGGACCCGCGCGGACGTGAAGATCGTGGTGCCCCCGCTCCCCCGGTGCCCGCCCACCCACGTCATCGAGCAGGCCCTGGCGAAGCGGGCCACGCGCACCCCGGCGAAGAGCCGTCGCGGCACCTCCTGCAGGCACAGCACGTCGGGGTCGACGGCGCGCACGACCCGGGCAGCGAGCGCGTGGTCATCGAGGAAGTCGCGGGTGTTGTAGGTCGCGACCCGCAGGTGGCCCACCGGGTCGGTCAACCCGCTGCCGCGAGGCTGCGGGCCAGATCGGCCGCGCCGACGAGACCTGCCTCGTTGCCCAGCTCTGCCGCGACGATCCTCGCCTCCGGTCGGTAGCCGCGGCCGGTGAGCTGGCGCCTGAAGGCGTCGCGCGCGGGGTCCAGCAGCAGGTCCCCGGCAGCACTGACGCCGCCGCCGACGACGAACGTCCCAGGGTCGAACGCGGCTGCGAGGTCGGCCATCCCGAGACCGAGCCAGCGACCGATCTCGCCGATCAGCTCGACCGCCAGCGGGTCCCCCTCACGCGCTGCCTGGGTGATCAGGGGGCCGGTGAGGTCCTCGGGGCGCCCGCCGACCCGGTCGAAGAGGTCGGAGACGACGGGGCTGCGGTTCATCATCAGGGTGCGGGCCTCGCGGACCAGCGCGTTGCCGGAGGCGTACTGCTCCCAGCAGCCACGGTTGCCGCACTCGCAACGGGCGCCGTCGGGCACGACCCGCATGTGTCCGAACTCCCCCGAGATGCCGAACCGCCCCCGGATCACCGTGCCGTTGATGACGATTCCCCCACCGATACCGGTGCCGAGGTTGACGAGCATGAGGTGGCTCTCTCCGCGGCCGGCCCCGAACCGGTATTCCGCCCAGACCGCGGCGTGCGCGTCGTTGTCGATGAAGACCGGCAGCTCGACGCGCAGGCCCAGCGCGTCGCGCAGCGGCTCGTTGCGCCACGAGAGGTGTGGGGAGAACACGATGGTGGCGTGGTCGGCGGCGACGAAGCCGGCGGCCCCGATGCCGACGGAGCGGATGTCGCCACCGCCTTGCAGGAGCTCCTCGATCACCGAGACGATGGTGTCCTCGACCACCCGGGGGCTCTTGGACCGGTCGGGGGTGTCCCGCCGGGCGCGCCGCAGCACCTGGCCCGACTCGTCGACGACACCGCCAGCCACCTTCGTCCCGCCGATGTCGATCCCGATGGACAGCGAACCTTCAGGCATGGGGCTCCTCCTCCGACGCATCGATGTCGACGACCTGGACCGGTCGTGACGGCGGCGGGGACGGCGCGGGACGTCGGCTCTCGCGACCGCCAGATCCGCTCATCGGCCCGGTCCCCTCCGCCTTATCCCCACTCGGGGCTTGACGGTCGGCCAGGTCGGAGAGCACCCCCGCCGCGACGACGGCCAGGTCCGCGAGCCGAGCCAGCGTCTCGGGGCTCAGCGAGCGCACGACGGCCGCACTCCGGCACAGCGGGCACCACTGGCAGACGGGATCGTGCCCGGCATCCGGGGTCCTGCTCGACGACGAGTCCGCCTCGGGCCCCGGGTGCTCGTGCTCGCCAGGTTGCTCACGGGCATGCCCGTCAGCACCATGGGCGTCACCCTCGGTGGTCACTCGGCGAAGGCTCTCCAGCAGCCGGGCTGCCTCGTCGGCCACCGATCCGACCTGCTCGTCCCACCGGTCAGCGCCCACTGGCCCACAGCTCCTCGTCACGTTCGAAGCTCACCCTGAGCTCGCCCCGGCCGACAGCGGCCTCGCGCACGGTGCAGCGACGCAGCACCGACGGCAGGCTCACCACGCGCCGCTGCCCGCCGACCTCGAGCACGAGGTCGTCCTCCCTGCGCGAGACGGCGACCTGCCCCGCCGACACGAGAGGGAGCGGCAGGGTGAGGACGAATCCCTCGCCCTGCGCGCTGACATCCATCCGTGGGACGTCGACGTCGCAGCGCAGGTCGGGCGCGAGCGCGCCGCCGTCGGGGGCCGTGGCTCCCGCGAGGGCGGCCAGGGCGTCGGCACCGATGGGTTCACCGGCGAGGTAGGGGGCGCGCAGGACGGGGATGCCGTGGAAGGACTCCCGGACCTTCGCCACCCCGCTCTCCTGTGCGGCGGTCCAGGCCGAGCGCCACCCGTCCGACTCCTCCTGTGCCGCCGGGATGAGGCGGTTGACGACGACCGCGTCGACGGCGTACCCGTGGAGGGAGAGCGAGGTGAGCACCCTGCGGCTCTCGGCGATGACGACCCGTTCGGGGGTGAGCACGAGGCGCACGCTGGCGCGCGGCGAAGTGAGGAGGGTGCGGATCGTGACCATGAGGTCGCGCCAGGCCCGGAGCACGTGCAGCACCTCCGCGCCGGGGACCGGCACACCGGTGGCGGCCGCGGCGGCGGGGCGCAGCACGGTGAACAGCTTGCGCTGCGCCGGCAGGAGCCGGTCGAGGTGCCAGCCGAGCACCTCGGGGAGTGCGAGCAGTCGCAGCGTCTCCGCGGTCGGCGCGCAGTCGACGACGACGAGGTCCCAGTCGCCCTCGCTGGTCTGGTGGGCCAGCACCGCGAGAGCGGTGACCTCCTCCGCCCCCGGGAGGGAGGTCAGCTCGTCGGCGACGACGGCATCCACGCCCATCGCGTCGAGCACCCGTAAGAGGTAGTCGCGCACGACCTGCCAGTCGGCCTCGACGGCCGTGTGCGCCCCGACGGCGAGCGCGTGCAGGCCCTGCTCGACCTCATGGGTGTCGTGCCAGGTGCGCGCCTCCCGGAGGTCGACGTCCAGGGCGTCGCCGAGGCTGTGGGCCGCGTCGGTCGACATCAGCAGGGTGCGCATCCCGTTCCGGGCAGCCTGCACGGCGGTGGCTGCGGCGGTCGTCGTCTTGCCGACCCCGCCCTTGCCCGTGACGAGGACGATGCGTGGCATGGGCGGATCAGCCCTCGACGCGCTTCTTGAGCTCGGAGAGAGCGGTGTTGATGATGTGCTTCTCGGCCTTGCGCTTGAGCATGCCGATCATCGGCATCGTCAGGTCGACCTCGAGGTCGTAGGTGACGGCGGTTGCGGCTCCCGCGGGGGCCAGGGCGTAGCTTCCGGTCAGGCCCTTGAGCAGCCCGGCCCGCACGAGCGTCCAGGAGACGACACCCGAGCCGTCCTCGGTGACGTCCCACTCGTATTCCAGGACGTACTCGTCCCGGATGGCCCCGGCATCCAGCACGAACTCGACGTGGTCGGCCCAGCCGTCGCCGTCGCTGCTGAGCACCGTGCACCGCTTGACCTGCTCCGCCCACTCCGGATAGCGCTCGAAGTCGGCGATGACGTCGAGGACGTCGCCGGGTGAGGCGAGGATCTCGATCGTGGACTGGGTGCGGTCGGCCATGGCAGCGAGATTACCCGCTCGGCGGGGTCCTAGAGTTGCGGGTCAGACCACGTGCAGCCCATCGAAGGAGTCCGATCGTGCTCGAGACGTCATCCCCCCTGGTCCTCCCGGTCACCAGCGAGGGCAGCCTCGCGGACCTCCCCGGCCGGTGGGCAACCTCTGAGCCGGGTCGGGTCACGTTCTCGGCTCGATCGGGGCGCGGCTGGACCGATGTCACCGCAGCCACGTTCGCGGCCGACGTCGACGCCCTCGCCAAGGGGTTCATCGCCGCCGGGGTCGAGCCGGGGCAGTCGGTCGCCATCATGAGCCGCACCCGCTACGAGTGGACGGTCGCCGACTTCGCGCTCTGGTCGGCCGGTGCCGTGCCGGTGCCCATCTACGAGACCTCCTCCCCCGACCAGGTGGCGTGGATCCTGCGCGACTCCGGGTGCGTCGGCGTGCTCGTCGAGACCGCGACCCACCTGGCTGCGGTCGAGCAGGGGCGCGGGGACCTGCCTGACCTGGCCCACACCTGGGTGATCGACCAGGGCGGCGTCGACACCCTGAGCACCGAGGGCAACAGCGTCGCGGCCTCCGATCTCGAGGCCCGACGACGCGGCCTGAACCGCGACAGCATCGCGACGATCATCTACACCTCGGGCACGACCGGCCGCCCCAAGGGCGTCACGCTCACCCACGGAAACTTCCTCACCCTGGCCGAGAACGCCACCGAGCAGCTCGCCGAGGTGGTCCGCTCCCCCGGCGCCTCCACACTCCTCTTCCTCCCCATCGCCCACGTGTTCGCACGCTTCATCGAGGTGCTCG
This sequence comes from Ornithinibacter sp., assembly GCA_039922835.1. Lineage (GTDB taxonomy): Bacteria > Actinomycetota > Actinomycetes > Actinomycetales > Dermatophilaceae > Fodinibacter. The sequence continues at coordinate 4,358 of JBDTDY010000251.1, read as the reverse complement.
CCGTCACGGCGGGGGTCCGGATGGGCCACTCCTCGGACCTGAAGACGCTCATGGACGACTTCGGGAGCTTCCAGCCGACCTTCATCCTGGCGGTGCCGCGAGTCTTCGAGAAGGTCTACAACTCCGCCGAGGCCAAGGCCGAGGCAGGCGGGAAGGGGAAGATCTTCGCCGCCGCGACCGCCACGGCGATCGCCTGGTCGCAGGCGCAGGATGCCGGGTCGGTGCCGTTCGCGCTGCGCGTCAAGCACGGCGTCTTCGACCGGCTGGTCTACGCCAAGCTCCGTGATGCGATGGGCGGCAAGGTCGAGTACGCCGTCTCCGGGGGTGCGCCGCTCGGCACCCGGCTCGGGCACTTCTTCCGCGGCATCGGGGTGACGATCCTCGAGGGCTACGGGCTCACCGAGACGACCGCGCCCGCCACCGTCAACCGGCCCGACGCGATCCGGATCGGGTCCGTGGGGCAGCCGCTCCCGGGGGTGGACATCAAGATCGCCGACGACGGAGAGATCTGCATCCGCGGGGTCAACGTCTTTCGCAGCTACCACGGCAACGACACCGCGACGGCCGAGGCCGTGAGCGACGGGTGGTTACGCACCGGCGACATCGGCGAGCTCGACAGCGATGGTTATCTGCGGATCACCGGCCGGAAGAAGGAGATCCTCGTCACCGCTGGTGGCAAGAACGTCGCGCCCGCCGTGCTCGAGGACCGACTCCGGGCCCACCCGCTGGTCTCGCAGTGCATCGTGGTCGGTGACGGAGCGCCGTTCATCGCCGCACTCGTCACCCTCGACGCCGAGATGTATCCGGGGTGGGCCGCCAACAACGGCCTCGAGGCGGTGCCCTTCGCAGCGGCTCGCACCAACAAGCAGATCCTCGCTGAGATCCAGCAGGCCGTCGACGACGCCAACACCGCTGTCTCAAAGGCGGAGTCGATCCGCAAGTTCGCCATCCTCGACACCGACTTCACCGAGGAGTCCGGTCACCTCACACCGTCCCTGAAGCTCAAGCGCAACATCGTGATGCGCGACTTCGAGGACGAGGTCGTGGCTCTCTACGGTGGCTGACACGCCCCCCCGCGGCGTGCGCTCCACGGTCGTGCGGTCGGGGATCACGGATCGCTCACCACGCCTCCCGGCGGCGCTCCTGGGCGCCGCGTGGTTGGCCTGGTTCGGTGTCCTCCAGTGGAGCGTCGTGCGGTTCCGGGTCCCGATCGTGCTCACCCTCACGGCCTGCACCGCGCTCCTGGCGTGGTGGCTGGTGCGCCGGGTCGAGCTCGACGTCCCCAGAGCTCTCGCGCCGATCGTCCTGGTGGGATCGGTCGCCATCACGGTGACGGTGCCCTTGTTCACCTACCTGCGCGGCGGCTGGGTGCCTCTGGCACTGGTGATCGTCGTCATCGGGGGGCTCACCTGCGCGGCGCTGCTCCTGGGCCGCCGCGCGTGGGCCCAGCGGGCGGCCTTCGGGGCCGCCGTCGCCACCCACGTCGCGCTCGCCGCGGTCGCCATCATCGGCGACCCGGCCCCTCGGATCGACGTCTGGGTGGTGTTGCAGCAGGGATCGGACGCCATCGCGCGGGGCGACAACATCTACACCCAGCAGTGGACCGGTTCCCCCGGGGTGCAGGACCTGTTTCCCTACCTGCCGTGGATGGGGATGCTCGTGGCACCCGGCCGGTGGTTCGGCGGTGACGTGCGATGGGCCCTGCTGGTGTGGTCCCTCGTGCTGTGCGCCGGCCTGTGGGCGCTGACCCGTGGTCGGGTCGAGCGAGCCGCGGCGGTGACCGCGGTGCTCGTGCTCGCGCCGGGCACCCTCACCCAGATCGACCAGGCCTGGACCGAGCCGGTGCTTGCCGCGCTGCTGGTCTGGTGGGCGGTGCTGGTGCGGCGCGGGCACGCGTGGTGGGCGGTGCTGCCGCTCGCGCTGGCCTGCGCGAGCAAGCAGCACCTCGCCCTGCTTGCGCCGGTCCTCCTGGCCTGGCGTCCTTTCGGGGTGGTGCGCACCCTCGTGACCGGCGGTGTGACGGCAATGCTCGTGCTGCCCTGGGTCGTGGCCGACCCCGGGGCCTTCTTCGGCGACACGGTGACCACCCTGCTGGAGTTCCACCCGATCCGCTTCGCAAACACCTGGTACCTGTACTTCCTCAACGAGTGGGGCGTGACGTTGCCGTTTGCGGTGACCGGTGCCGCGATGCTGCTGGCCGTCGGGGCCGCGACGTATGCCGTGTGGCGTCGGCAACCGCCCGTCGCCGAGGTGTTGCGCTGGTTGGCGTTGGTGCTCGCGGTCGCGAACCTCGTCAACAAGCAGGCGTTCTACAACCAGTTCTGGCTCGTCGGGGCCCTCGTCGTCGCATCGCTGGCGCTCCCACCGCGCACCTGCGATGGATCGGATGTCCTCAGCCGGCGAGGGAGTGAAGGCGTGCCTGCCAGTCCCGGGTGAGGTCCTCGCGGGTGGTGCCCAGGACGTCGCGCAGGGCCCGATCCGTGGCCACCCGCACGTCCTGCTCCGAACCGGTGCTCGTAGCTGCTCGCACGAAGCGCCGCACCGCCTCCTCCCCGTGCTGGTCCACGAGGATCTGCACCGCCTGCCACGACGCGAGATAGGCCACCTCGATATCCCCCCGCGAGGGGTCGACGTCGAGCGCACCGGGGAGAGCGGTGGGGGCCTGCCCGGCGCGCACGGCCATGACGAGGGGGGCGGCGATGCGCTCAGCCGGCAGAGCGGCATACCCGTAGCCGATGTGGTCGGCGTACCCCTCGGACACCCACGGCTCAGCTCTGCCCGGCACGGTGGCGCGCACCGCGACGTGGGTGAGTTCGTGGGCGATGACCACCTGCCGGCCTGCGGGCGTGAGCCTGAGGAAGGCCTCTGGGTCCAGGACGACCCGGTCGCCCGTGGCGGTCCCTGCCTTCCCCACGGGCCCCTCGGTCGTCGCCGCGACCGGTGCCCCGCCGGCGGCGCGGCCCAGGAGCACATCGGCCTCGGACTCGGTCGAGGGAGCCAGCACGAGCACCCGGTCGGGAAGGTCCCAGGATCTCGACAGGGCTGCGCGGGCGCGCTCGACCATGTCCGCGTACTCGCCCAGCGCGCCGGCGGGGACGGTGCCCGCCACGACGGCGTGCTCGCCGGGGTGCACGCGGGCACCGGGCAGCGCCAGCCAGGGCGCGGTCGAGCCCGTTCCGGAAGGGTGCTCGGACGCGATCCGCCACTCGCCTCGCGTGATCTCGAGGTGGTAGTCGACACGCGCCGTGCGATCGCGGGTATCGACTCCCCCCACGCGATAGGCCAGCAGCACGCTCAGCACGCCGGGGGATGCGGGGGTGGCCCGGGTGAAGGACGGGTCGTGCGACAGGCCCACCACCCCAAGGTCGGCGGCGGTCTCGAACGCGCTGAGCTGCGCCAGGCCATCGGGCGACTGCGGGTCGGCGACGGTGGCGGCGAACCCGGAGCGGTCGTGGTCGGCGAGCGCCTTCTCGCGGCGAGAGAGGAGTGTGTCCAGGGCCCCGGCTGACACCCGGTCGACACCGGAGGAGGCACTCGGCGCGGCCGCGTTGGCCGAGCTCCGCGAGATGGGCTCCCCTGACGAGGTCTGCCGACCCGGCCCGGGGCCGGGGGCGCATCCGGTCGTGACACCCGAGCACCCGAGCACCAGAGCGAGGGCGATGGCCCGGACCGCGGCAGCAGACGGCGACCTCCCTGCCGGGCTCGGTCGCTCGATCGTCGGTGGAACGGGCACGGACCCATCGTAGGAAACCCACGCCGGACTGCTGGCTCAGCCGACCGCCCAGCCGCCCTCCCCGGGCGCCGGCGTCGCTACCCATGACAGGGATGACTGGGACGGCCATGACTGTGACGGGTGGCTCTCGAGGTGCACGCGAGCCGCAGACGCGGACTCGACGCTCACCAGACCGGAGCGCACCAGCCTGGTGACGGCAGCGCGCTCCTCACGGTCGAGAGCGCGCTCGGGTGGGGGCGCGTGGGCCGTGAGCTCGAGGAGCACCGGCACCATGCAGTCTCCGCAGTGCAGCTCGCGCACGGGGCAGGTGCGGCACTCGACGGTCAGTGCGAGGTTGTTGGCAGTCATGCGTCTCACTCCTTCCAGGTGGTCTGCGACCCACGCTAGGGGCGGGCACCGACAGCCCCTCCAGGGCGGCGCATCGCGCCAGGGCGTGCGACGCGGTGACCACCGGTGTGGAGGTGCAGCGAAGATCGCACGGTCCCTCGCGTCCGATCTTGCGCAGCCGAGCGCTGAGTCCCGGGTCGTGCACTCTTTCGATCGTCCGTCAGCGGCATGTAGTGCGTCTCGGGATCGTGACATCGTCAGATATCTAGGAGGTGCCCCGTGCCGGACGTGCTCATAT
>JBDTDY010000250.1:0-7034 GCA_039922835.1 Ornithinibacter sp. | reverse complement strand
GCTGTCGTCATGGCGGGCCCAAGGTTGCGGGCAAGGGCCGCTCGGTGGATCAGAGCGCCAAGGACATCCGGCGCACCGCGTCGGTGAGCACGTCGGGGGATGTCGCAAAGTTGAGCCGTGCGAACCCGCGTCCCTGCTCCGGGGCATACGCGGGACCGGACGACAGTGCCACCCGTCCTCGCTCGCGGAACACCTGCGCGGGGTCGTCACCCAGGCCCAGGCCCCGGCAGTCCAGCCAACCGAGGTAGGTCGCCTCGGGCGCGCGCCACCGGACGTCGGGCAGGTGCTCGGCCAGGAGCGTGCCGACCAGCGCCCGCCGTTCGGCGAGCTCGCCTCGCAGCTGCCGGAGCCACTCGCGCCCGTCGTCCATCGCGGCGCAGTGGGCGATCGCACCGACGTGCGAGGCCCCGTGGGTGTGCACCTCGTGCACCCGCTTCAGGTCGTCCACGGCCTCGGCCCCCGCGACCACGAGGGCGGATTTCAGCCCAGCGAGGTTCCACCCCTTCGACGGCGAGAAGACCGACAGGCCGAGCTCACCACCCGGCACGGTGACGAACGGCGTGAAGGCCGGCCCGCCGGCATACGTCAGCGGTGCGTGGATCTCGTCGGCCACCACCCGCACCCCGTGCTCGTGCGCCAGCCCGGCCACCATCGCGAGCTCCTCACGCGTGTGCACGGTGCCGGTGGGGTTCTGCGGGTTGCACAGCAGGTATGCCGCCCGCTCGCCGTGCGCGGTTGCCTCGCGGAACGCCGTGGCCAGGGACTCGGGGTCCAGGCGCCCGGATTCCGTGAGCGGAGCGTCGATGCGGCGGCGACCCATCGCGTCGATGAACCCGAAGAAGGAGTCGTAGGCAGGCGGGGAGATGACCACGGGCCCCCCGTCGTCGGTCAACGTCCGGAGCAGCTCGCTCGCGCCGATCATGACGTCGGTCACCTGCATCGTCGCGCCCGGGTCGATCTCCCAGCCCCAGGCCCAGGAGGCGAAGCCGGCGACGGAGGCGGAGTAGCGGGGTGCCCATCCGTAGCCGGTGTCCCCGCGTCGCACTGCGGCATCGACGGCCTCGACGACGGCCGGGCAGGGCGACACGTCCATCTCCGCGACCCAGACGGGGAGCACGTCCGGGGGGTAGGCCATCCACTTCACGCTCGTGCGGTGTGCCCTCAGCTCGGCCTCGCCGGCCCCCAGGAGTGGTGTCGTCATGTGCTGACCCTAGGTGCTCCCAGCGACCGGCCAGCCGTTGCGCCTAGAGTTGTGCCCATGTCGAAAGGGGTGGACGACCAGGTCGTGAGCGACCGCGTGCTCACGCTGCCCAACGTGCTCTCCGCCCTTCGTCTCGTGGTGGTCCCGGTCTTCCTCTGGGCCATCCTTGAGGAGCGGGACGCGCTGGCGTTGGTGCTCCTCGCGGGATCGGGGCTCACCGACTACCTCGACGGCAAGATCGCCAGGCACTACGGCCTGGTCTCGAGGGTGGGCGAGATCCTCGACCCCGTCGCCGACCGCCTCTACATCGTCTCCACCCTGCTCGGGCTCGCGTGGCGCGAGATCATCCCGTGGTGGCTCGTCGGGATCCTCTTCGCCCGCGAAGCCTTCATGGCCGTCGTCGTCCTCATCGCGAAGCGCTACGGCTGGATCGGGCTCCCCGTGCACTTCGCGGGGAAGGCTGCCACGTTCAACCTGCTCTACGCGTTCCCGCTCCTGCTCCTGGGTGACGGCGACGGCGCCTGGGCCCGCGTCGCGGAGCCGGTCGGGTGGGGCTTCGTCATCTGGGGCACGGCGCTCTACTGGTTGGCCGGCCTCCTGTATGCCGTCCAGCTCCGTCAGCTCATCGCCTCTCGTGACACGGTGCCCGCGTGAGCAGGACGCCGACGCAGGAGCGAGCACCAGATGCGTCGATGAGTCTGCTCACGACGATGCTCGAACGCCCGCTGGACCCCGGGTATGCCGCGTCCGCTGACCGCCGCGAGTCGGTCGGGATGGCACGAGCCACGTCCTTGCGCGCACCCCGCCTCATCGCTGCGACCCTGCTCATGGGCCTGATGATCGGGGTCTGCGCCTACAACCTGCGCTCGGACACCACCCCTCGCTCCAAGGCGCGGGCCGACCTGATCACCCAGATCGAGGACCGCCGTGGCCAGGTCGACGCGATGGCGGTGCGCGCCCAGAAACTCCAGGCGGACGTCACCGCCGCGCAGGAGGCCCAGCTGGGCAACCAGTACCTGGTGGCGCGCTCCGCGGCCCTGGCCACCGTTGCCGGCGGGGTGCCCCTGCGGGGGCCCGGCTTCACCCTCACCCTCGACGACGCCCCCAACATCAATGGCGAGGACCCGACAGCGACGGGAGCAGGCGCCTCGGATCCCCAGGGCCGCGTCGTCGCCAAGGACCTGCAGTTCGTCACCAACGAGCTGTGGGCCGCCGGTGCGGAGGCGGTCTCGATCAACGACAAGCGGCTCACGGCGACGTCGGCGATCAGGTTCGCCGGGTCCGCGATCATCGTCGACTACCGCCCGTTGACCCGCCCCTACGTGATCACCGCGCTGGGCAACCCCGCCGGTTTCCCCACGACCTTCGCCGACGGGCCCGGAGGCACCTACCTCTCGACGCTGAAGAGCACGTTCGGCATCAGGGTCGACACCGAGGTCCGGCGTGACCTCAGCGTGCCGGCTTCCGTCGGCCTGACCCTTCGATACGCCACGACCGGGGATACTGAGAAGGTCACCCCGGTTCCGGGTCCACCTCCCGACTCGCAGGAAGGCCCCCCGTGATCCCCGCCATCGGTCTGGCCCTGGGCATCATCATCGGTCTGGTGCTCCAACCCGCCGTGCCCGTGTGGCTGCAGCCCTACCTCCCCATCGCGGTCGTCGCGGCGCTCGACGCGGTGTTCGGGGCAGTCAGAGCAATCCTCGACGGCATCTTCGACGACAAGGTGTTCGTCGTCTCGTTCCTCTCCAACGTCGTCGTCGCGGCGCTGATCGTCTTCCTCGGCGACGAGCTCGGGGTCGGCAGCCAGCTGTCAACCGGGGTGGTCGTGGTGCTCGGTGTGCGGATCTTCTCCAACGTTGCGGCCATCCGCCGACACCTCTTCGACGCGTGATCACCCGATGAACCAGGGCCCCAGGACACCACGACCGCCACGCAGCACCGGAAGGGCGTGGCTCCGGCTGGTGCGCGCCGGGTCGCCGCGCCCGACCCGGGCGAACGTGCTGGCGACGATCCTGGCCGGGCTGCTGGGCTTTGCGATCATCGCCCAGGTGCGGGCCACCTCGATCGAGGGGCTCGACAACCTCCGCGAGGACGAGCTGGTGCGGATCTTCGCGGACGTGGACCGGGACGGTGATCGCCTGGCCGAGGAGATCCGGGGTCTGGAGACCTCGCTCACCCTGTTGAAGAGCCAGTCGACCAACGGCGAGGAGGCCCAGCGCGCGGCGCAGCAGCGCCTCGACGGTCTCGGCATCCTCGCCGGAACCGCGCCGGCCCGCGGCCCGGGCATCGTCCTGACCGTGCGAGACCCCCAGGGAAGCGTCTCCGCCCCGGTGATCCTCGACGCGATCCAGGAGCTGCGTGATGCCGGCGCCGAGGCCATCGAGGTCGGGGACCAGCGCGTCGTCGCACAGACCTGGTTCAAGGACGCCGCCGGCGGGGGGCTGTCGGTGAGCGGCACGACGATCAAGGCGCCCTACGTCATCCGCGCCATCGGCGACTCGAACACCCTCGCCGGTGCGATGGAGATCCCCGGGGGCGTGACGGCCACGGTGCGGCGCGCCGGCGGGGACTCCGACGTCCAGATCCGCGACGTCGTGGACGTGGACGCATTGCTGAGTCTGACCGAGCCTCAGTACGCTCGACCCGTACCCACCCCGACCCCCTGACTCCAGACACGTCCTGACCCCCACGCATCACCGCGAACCGCGACCCGAGGAGCGACATGACCGACCACGAGTACCCCGCCGGACTCCGGTACACCGCAGAGCACGAGTGGCTCCGCACCGAGGGCGACACGGTGCGCATCGGCATCACGTCCTTCGCGCAGGAGGCGCTCGGCGATGTCGTCTTCGTGAGCCTCCCCGCCGTGGGTGACTCGGTGAGCGCGGGCGACACCTGTGGGGAGGTCGAGTCGACGAAGTCGGTGAGCGACCTCTACGCACCGGTGACCGGGGAGGTGACCGCGGTCAACCCCGCCCTGGACGCCACCCCGGAGCTCGTCAACACCGACCCCTATGGTGAGGGGTGGATGTACGAGATGCGCCCCGGTGACCCGGGCGCGATCGAGGCGCTGATGGATGCCGAGGGCTACCGGGGGCAGCTGTCCTGACCTTCACCCCGACAACGGGTGGGCAACCGGGTCCCACTGATCTAGGGTGACTCCGGCGACGGCTGTGACTCCTGCAAAGCGTTTGACGGAAGGCTGATTCAGAGATGACTGGTGACGAGCGCGAGGACCCTCGCGGCGGCAGTCCCGACCCCACGACGATGCGCCTCCAGGCGGTCGGAGGCTCCGGGACGGTCGAGCCCGTCTCGGAGAGCGACCACGTCCTGACCAAGGCCGACCACGCCACGGTCGAGGCACTGCGTCCGGGAACTGCGCTGCTCGTGGTGCTGCGCGGTCCCAACACCGGGGCGCGGTTCCTCCTCGACGACGACGACGTGATGTCCGGTCGCCACCCCGACAGCGACATCTTCCTCGACGACGTCACCGTCTCGCGCAAGCACGCGGTCTTCACCCGCACGGACGGCGGCTTCGTGGTGCGCGACGTGGGCTCGCTCAACGGCACCTACGTCAATCGGGAGATCGTCGAGGAGGCGCACCTCTCCACCGGCGACGAGGTCCAGATCGGCAAGTTCCGACTGGTCTTCTACGCCGGTCAGGACTGACGTCCGGCGTGTCCGCTGCTGCGGCGCGGACCCTCACCGTCGGCGCGGTCGTGCGGGCCGTGGTCGAGGAGTTCCCTGACATCACGATCTCCAAGGTGCGCTTCCTGGAGTCCGAGGGCCTGCTCACCCCGACGCGCACCGCGTCGGGGTACAGGCAGTTCAGCGACGAGGACGTCGATCGCCTGCGCTTCGTCCTGCGGGCCCAGCGAGATCGCTTCTGGCCGTTGAAGGTGATCAAGGACTCGCTCGACGCGATGGACCGGGGTCTCGGTAGTCCTGCGGACGCCCCCGACCCCCGGCCGCGGGCCCCGCGCCCCGAGCCGGACCCCGCCGTGCCCACCGTGGAGCACCTCATCGCGCCCCTGACGCTGCGGCTGACCCGGGAGGAGCTCGCGAGGTCGAGTGACCTGGAGGAGTCGGCCGTGGCGGACCTCGTGGACAACGGCCTCCTGCGCCCCGGCTCGGACGGGCTGCACTCCGAGTCCGACCTGCAGGTGGCACAGGCAGCCGCCGGCCTCGCGGCATACGGCGTCCAGGCTCGCCACCTCAGGTCCTTCCGCACCGCGGCAGACCGGGAGGTGGGTCTGGTCGAGCAGGCGCTCGGCCCCAGGCGCGGGAGCGACGGCGACCAGCACGCGGCCGAGGTCGCCCACCTGTGCCTCACCCTGCACGCGGCCCTCGTGCGAAGTGGGCTCGCCCGCACCACCCGCTGACTCCCGGCCCGGTTGGCGGGGTACGGTGAGCAGGTGAAGCTCTTGGACGTGCTGGGCGTGCGGGTCGAGATGCCCACCAACCAGCCGATCGTGCTCCTGCGCGAGCGTGACGGCGACCGATACCTGCCCATCTGGATCGGTGCGGCCGAGGCCACCGCGATCGCGTACGCCCAGCAGGGTGTCGTCCCCCCACGGCCGCTGACCCACGACCTCTTCAAGAACACCCTCGACGCACTCGGCCACGCCCTGACCCGGGTGCGGATCACCGAGCTCCGCGACGGGGTGTTCCATGCGGAGCTGGACATCGACGGGGGAGCCGATGCCGGGGGAACGGTCGTGGAGTCACGCTCCTCCGACGCCATCGCGCTGGCTCTGCGCGCCGGAGCCGACATCGTGGCCGACGAGGAGCTGCTGGCCCAGGCGGGTGTGGAGATGAACGAGACCGAGGACGACGAGGTCGAGAAGTTCAAGGAGTTCCTCGACCACGTCTCGGCGGCCGACTTCGACACCGAGACCGAGTCCTGAGCCGACACAGCCATCACCCTTGACCTGAGGTCGAGAGTATGCCGGGGGTCGGGCGACACGCGCATCGTCGTGCACCGAGGTCGTTGACCCGAGTCACACATGCCTCTAACGTCACACTTGTCACACCGGTCACGATCATGCTGGCTGAAGGGACATGGATGTCATTCACGGGCGTACAGTCGGTGGAGCAGCGAGTCGAGGAGGTAGTCGTGGTCTCCACCGGAGAAGCGCGAGCAGGAGGGACGTCCCGGACGTCCCCGGTTCCCGCGCAGGGCGTGTTGTTCGCCGACGACCTTCCCGAGCTCGACGAGGAGGTCGGCTACCGCGGACCCACCGCGTGCACGGCTGCCGGCATCACCTACCGCCAGCTCGACTACTGGGCGCGCACCGGGCTCGTCGAGCCGTCCGTGCGTCCCGCGGGCGGGTCCGGCACGCAGCGGCTCTACGGCTTCCGCGACATCCTCGTGCTCAAGATCGTCAAGCGTCTCCTGACCACCGGTGTGTCCTTGCAGCAGATCCGTGGGGCGATCCACGTGCTGCGGGCTCGCGGGGTGGACGACCTCGCCGAGATCACGCTGATGAGTGACGGCGCCTCGGTCTATGAGTGCACCTCCGACCAGGAGGTCATCGACCTGCTCCACGGTGGGCAGGGCGTCTTCGGGATCGCCGTCGGCAAGGTCTGGCGCGAGGTGGAGGGCGAGCTCGCAGCCCTCCCCAGCGAGCGGGCCGACCAGGAGGCCCCGGCGGCCCACGCCGACGACGAGCTCAGCGCTCGCCGCGCAGCCCGCCTCGCCTGAGGTCGGACGCCGCGCCGTCGAGACCGGATCGCGAAGCCCTGCTAGATTGTGCAGGCCGCTCACACCATGTGGGAGAGTCCTCGTTCTTGCTTGACGGGGCGCCGAAGGGGCAACCTCCCCGGAACCTCT
>JBDTDY010000249.1:0-2765 GCA_039922835.1 Ornithinibacter sp. | reverse complement strand
CCTCTGTGGGGGGACGGGGGTGGTCTGGGGCCGCGCAGTGATCCGGACGTCGCGCCCGAGGACCGTGACGTCGGTGGGGTGCAGCCGGAGGGCGTCGGCGATGGTGTGGACGCCAAGGTCCGCGACGAGCGGGGCGCCGGAGCCGAGCAGTGCTGGAGCGAGGTAGAGCACGACCTCGTCGACGAGGCCAGCGCGCAGGAAGGCGGCGGTCAGGGTCGCGCCACCCTCGAGCAGCACGCGGTGCACACCTCGCTCGTGGAGCGTGGCGAGCGCCTCGGCGGGGTCGTGGGTGCGCAGGTGCAGGGTCGGGGCGCTCTCATCGGCAAGCGCAGCCCCCGGGGGCAGGTCGCGGTTGCCGACGACCACGCGCAGCGGTTGTCGGGTCGGAGTCGACCCGTCCGGGGTGCGCACCGTGAGTCGCGGGTCGTCGGTGATCGCGGTGCCGGTGCCCACGGCGACCGCGCCACACCGTGCGCGCAGGGCGTGCACGTCGGCCCGGGCCGCCTCGCCGGTGATCCAGCGACTCGAGCCGTCAGCGGCGGAGGTGCGCCCGTCGAGCGTCGACGCTCCCTTCCACACGACCCAGGGCCTTCCGGTCCGTCTCGCGTGCAGCCAGGACGCGTTCACTGCCTCTGCCTCCGCGGACAGCACGCCTGCAGTGACCTCGATCCCCCGCTCGCTCAGCCAGGTGGCACCCCCGCCGGCGACCGGGTCAGGGTCGGCCACGGCATACACGACCTTCGCGATGCCCGCCGCGAACAGTGCTTGGGTGCACGGACCGGTGCGGCCGGTGTGGGCGCAGGGCTCGAGGGTGACGTGGGCGGTGCCACCGCGCGCTCGCTCGCCCGCCGCAGCCAACGCGTCGACCTCGGCGTGGGGGCTGCCCGCTCCGCCGTGATGGCCGACGCCGACGACCGTGCCGAACAGGTCGGTGACCACACAGCCGACGCGGGGGTTGGGGTCGGCCTCGGGGCCCAGGCGGGCAGCATCGAGCGCCCGCTGCATCAGCGTGGTGCTCTGGTCCATGTCCTGCCCTCGTGCCTCGAGACGGTGGTGCGTCCGGGCTCCGGGCTGGTGGTCGCCGGCGGGCGCACCACCAGGTGCGCCGCCGATGCGACCGCCGACGAGGCCCGAGGGCCGCGTCGACACGTGCTTCCTACCATCCGGACTCTCACCGTCGGTCCCGGAGTTTCGCCGGGTCAACCGGCCGCTGGCTGCGGCCGGGTCGTGGACTGTCACCACCGGTTCGGAATTGCACCGACCCCGGAGCACGTTCGCCACCCAGTATGCCGCAGCGTCCCCCCGGCGTCTCCACCGCGCGTTGTGCGTCCGCTCACCCAGTGAGCACCGGGGGTGGCACCAGCGCGCGCCACTCGCGGGCGAGGATGGCGTACTCGTAGCCGTCGACCCAGCCGAGGTCGGCGTGCCAGGAGTCCTCGACGCCGTGCTGCTCGCGGCGCATGCCAGCCTTCTCGAGGACCCTGGCCGAGGCCAGGTTGTCGGCGTTGCACCCGGCGGTGACCCGCCGCAGACCGAGGTGGTCGAAGGCCGCTGTGAGGAGCCCGCGGGTGAGGTCGGTGCCCACGCCGCGTCCTGCGAACAGGGGGTCCACGATGTAGCCGATGGACCCCTGGGTGCGCTCCGGCATCCCCGGCTGACCCATCCCGTCCACGAGCTCGAGGAACCCCATCGCCGCGACGCGACCACCCACCTCCGCGACGCAGGAGTAGTCGGTGTCGCTTCCCGGCACGGCGAGCCACTCCCGACGGAGGTCCTCGGCAGGCACGTGGGTGCGCATCATGAAGTGGTTGACCGAGGGGTCGTTGCGCAGCGCCAGCAGGTGCTCGAGGTCGTCCTCACGGGCCTCGCGCAACAGGAGGTCACCGACGGACATGGGCCAGGGGCTGCTCGTCACCACGGCATCCTGTCAGTCCCGCCCTCTGTCTACTCGCTGGACCCCGGGCCCGTGCGGGTGCTGCACTGGTGGACGTGGCCCAGCCGACCCCAGACATGTTCCGCGGCCTCGCGCGTTCCTCGCCGTGGCGCTGGCGGGCGCTCTCCTTCGAGCTGCACCGGCGCCCGCTGCACGGACCCGACCACACCGTGGTGGGTCGGCTGGTCAGGGGGGTGGGGCTCGAGGTGGCGCTTCCCGATGGTGAACGACGTGACCAGGGCGCTGACCGCGGCAGCTACGGGTGGGTCGACACCGACAGCGGCGACTCCGGGACCAGCGAGATGCAGTACGCCTGGGAGCTGCCGGTCGAGATCGGCGCGGACGGGTTTGTCCTGCGCCGACCGCAGCGGCCAACGGCAGATGACCCGATGTGGCAGGACTACCAGTTCGTCGCGATGCTCGACCCGGTCGAGCTGGCGGACGGGATGCCGCGCGACCCCCGACCCGACTGGGACCCGGACGCTCCCCGCCCACCTGCTCTGGACCTGCACCGGCTCGACGTCACGACTCGGCTCGGCCGCACGACGTGGTGGGCGGAGGTCAGCCCCCGCGAGGACTACGACCCGCGGTGCGGTTGCTGCCCGTTGCTCTTCGGTCGGGTCAGTGAGGACGTCGAGGCGCAGGCGGGTGGGCCACGACTTTTGGAGCAGCAGCCTGACCTGACCTACGCCACCGCATACCTCGTGGCCCTCGACGTGCAGACCGGGGTGTGCGTGCACGTCGAGCACCTCGACGGCACGTTCGTCGGTCGGGGGTTCTCCCTCGACGTCCTCGGCGTCGACGACGACATGCCTTCGCGGGCGAGTCGGTC